>CAJXRU010000051.1 GCA_913060565.1 uncultured Gammaproteobacteria bacterium
CAGATGTGTATAAGAGACAGGGTAAGATAGAATTGAAAATTTCATCTAAATCATTATTTCTTTGAACCTGATAACAGATGAAATATCTAAAATCTTCTAATGCAACGTTACTCTCAAATAATCCTTTTACTTCTTCCCAATATGGTGAATATCCATATTCTTGCAAAATCATAAAGGCTTTGGCTGTAATTCTATCATTATAGTTTTTTTCACCATTAAAAAATAAAAGAGCGTTAGCTTTTTCTGTTCCATAAATGGAGCAAATCGCTTCAAAATACAATTCAAAGTTTTCTAAGAACTGACTATGGTGTTCTTCAGAGTTAGTTGTTGAAATTGCTCTATACAGCTCACTTGAATAAATAAAAAGAGGCCAATCTTGTGATTTCTCAGCTACATGTAAAAAATTTTTATAGTTATTCTTTATCAATGACTCTGAATGGCCGTAATATAAGCTCTTAGATAAAAAGTTTTTCTCTGCATAGTTACTAGCGTCTTCATACCGCTCTGAAAGAATTAGGTAGTTTAATAAATATCTGTAAGATTTGTCATTTTCATAAAATTCATTATTAATCAACCAATTTGCTATGTATTCATATATCTCTTTAATGCATTCTATAGAAGACAATTTCTCAATATTAAACCGCCTAAAGCTATCATGATATAACTTTACTCCCCCCCTAGAACTATTTTCCGATATAACAGGAGATAATACTTTCATATCAGAAGTAAAATGACGCTTCATAGGTATTATTTCTTTGAGTTCTTTTTTACTAACAGCGAACTCTAAACATGATAATATTTCAGACGTTGTATTATTACCTATCTGATTTGTTAAATATTCATAATAATTTTTTAGGTTAAAATCATATTTAGGCAGACTATCGATGAGTTCATAAGTAATAGTTTGATAATCATAAAGGGTCTTTAAAATATAAGTTAAATAAAGTGGGCTTCCTTCACTTTTTTCATGAAGTAAAATCGATAGATTTTGTTCGTCAATCTGAATATCTTCATATTCAAATCGTCTCATTAGTTCTTTGGTGTTTTCGATTTCCCACTTAGGTAATTGTACTGCTCTAAACTCGTTATTTTCTACTAAAATGCCGACTTCTATCGTAGGCTGGGAACCTAATAAAATACTGACGTTAGCGGGTAGTTCAATCTTCGATATGTACTCAATAATTCTTGTCTTTTCTTGAGACAAAGTAACTGATGCTTTTAAAGCCCTATCGATATGATCTAATCCATCAACAATGATTATTATTGGTTCCTCGATAGCAGAAAGTAGCAAATTTAATTCATCTAAATTCGCCGCTAATACATTCTGTTTTTCTTTCTTTAGTTCGGGGAATTTTTGCCCAATATCACTTATTAGGTTACCAAAAAACACATCTGAACTAACTCTTCTGTCAAACAAGGGGTCTTCTGTACTGGTAAAGCAATAGTGTCGTATTACAGCACGGCTATTACGCGTCAAATACTCTATCAAATTGGTTAAGAACCATGACTTTCCCGAACCAGGTTCACCAAGTAATAACGTTTTCTTGTTAGCAATAACATTGCTAACAAATAAACCGTTTTTTTCATCTGATGTAATATTTTTAGTTTGGTCAACTTCGAACTTTTGCTCGATTCGACCAAAATCAGTTCTAACTCGCAGTTCACTTAGTATATCTTTAGCAGAAACTTGAGCTGAGCGTGTTCGATATGCCCCTGCTAATTTAGCTAATCTTTCTAGAAAGTCGGGGATATAAATATCATCATTAGGGTACTGCCCAATCCCTAACTTTTGGGCTTGGCCTATTAAGATTTCCTCTAATTTACTTGGACTATTAAATTTTAAACTTGCTTTAGGTAAGTTAACTTCAATAAGTAAATCATTACAAAAAGTACTAAATTCACTTCTATCTGTATTATTATCTTTTGCATACTGACTTAGACTATTCCAACGGTTAAAGTTCTCAGGATTCTCTTCCCATAAACGATCAAGGTTAATTTTAAAAACCTTTGTTGGAAAGTTATTGAATGACGAGCTGTCAGGCTGGACCTCTAAAACCCTTGTAATATCAACGTCAGTAGGTTCGTCCCAGGCCAAGCATAACCTAAATTCTGAATTAGGCGTTTTAAGGTTTTTCCAAGTTTCAAATAATTTATGAATTGCTATTTTGTAATGAGCATCGCCTGAGAGATAATCTTTTACTAGTTTTTTTGATACTGTGTCATTACTGTATTTGATCTGCTTCCTTTGTGTTTCACCACCATTAGTAATTACTAAGTCATCAAACCTATCAGGAATATCTCCTGTGGTATTCTTTTTATCAATCGAAAAAACACTATTAAAATTACCGTTCAATACTTCTTTTAAAATAAAGTAGCTTGTTATCAAGTCTTGGTAGTCATACCCTTCATGTGCATTATTTAAACTCAAACCTTATTTCCTTATTAAGTTTTTCTTTAGATAAGAACGCTATCTTTAATTACAAGCCTATCTAAAAACATTATCAGCCGCTTCCCGATATTCTACAGGCGGTCATTATCATTTTTTTTATAAAATCCATTTTTTCGTCTGTTTCTGATCACTCGTATAGCATCCTCTGTTGCCAATCTATTCTTTGGCAAGTCTAGTACTACATTTGCTATCGAAGCAATAGAAGCATTACTAAATGAAAAGCTCTTAGGTATTTGACGGGTATTAATTAAGTCAGAATCAAAACCTAATACAAAATCTTTTAAAACAGATTTTCTTCCGTCCATAACTTCTTCAGGAAGATAACCTTGCACAGGAAGCTCGCGTGATGATTCAAAATCACCAATAGCAGAAACTAGCCTTTCAGGTTCCGGCCAGTACTTACCATCATACTCACCATCGAGTTTCTTTAACTCATTTTCAACCCAGCCAGTGAAATGACCGTTATACATTCCAGCCGACGAAATTAAATCAACAAGATTCATATGTTCTCCAGTAGTAAAGTCTTCAGTATCGAAGAGCTCTCGTTGGCGTATTAACGCCTCACTCAATCGGTTTGCCAAACTTGGAATTTCTTCATGTAATGACACCAGCTCTTTTTGCGCTTCGCGTTTATTTGATATCGAATCTTTGTTAAACAACCCTCCTGATGCCCAAATAGCTTCTAGTGCTAATCGCAGTCCAGGGTTATAAGATTCCAAGGAATACCCGAAGTGTTCACATAGTTCTGTATAAACACACTTCATTTCGCACGTACGAGATAGTATTCGCTCCATTATAGGGTGCCAGCTATTCCAGACATTTCCTCCCTTCAAGTCAGCTAATTCTTGATACGTAAATGCCTCACAGAAAGTAGTTGGGCAGCGTGTAGATTGTGTATCCATAATATAAAAGTATCTCTTAGTTATTTCGTTGTTAATGTTTTATCAAATGCCAATTACAATTACCGTATCTAAAGATAAGTAATTATGCTCCCTTTAGATCACTCTCCAACTATCACTATTAAAAACACTAAAACGATAATCATCAACAGCCCTCTTAGCAATTTACATCTTGCTTGTTAATATTAGGCAGTATGTTACCTTACATCATGTTTTAATTGGATTTATATATGATTACAAAAATAGAAGCTGTTAAAAACTTACCAAACATTGAAGACAGTGATTTGTTTAAAGCTGTTGATTTGGCGTTGTGGCTAATTATTGACAAAAATGCATCATTAACTAAAGCCTTACAAATAGCGACTAAACATTACTCTGTAAAAGCACATATTAATAAATATGTTCGAATAGCTATTCCGCAGGAATTTTTTGATAAAAGGAGTTTAGGCAATGCAAACGCAGTAGTTCGTCATAAAGTTGCTTATCAACACGGCGTCAGTAATCATATGAAATCTATAATAAATGACAGATGATCCAAGTAAATATTAAAAGCTTGCTCAGTCTAAAGATCGTAGCGACGGAGTATGTGATTAATTTAATAACGTTCATCGTAGATTTAGCTACAATTATCGGCTATTCAATTCAACCTAAATACAAGCTCATAATTTTTAAAGACTCTTTTTCAATAACAGACTTTATCTCATCAATGCAATCCCATGATTCACGATAATCAGATCGAGAAATACTAACTCGAACTGAATTATTTGAGATTAAGGATTCCGCAAATACTTTATATTCTAAATTCGTTGGTGGAATGTTCTTAGGAACAAAAATAAGGCGTGGGCGTACCGTTGAACCATTGTACAAGAATACATTTAAAGAAATTGAAGGAGCACTCAACTTTAACTCCGCTATTAGAACACTTTTATGCTCAATTCTGTACTTCGAAATCATATATTCTCTTACTTCCTCTCATTTTAATTAGCGTAAAAGCACTCCTTGCTCTGACGTACCATTAATTAAAAACAATAATTATCAATAAGTTAATTAAAATAAAAACTATCAATTAGCCGTTCACGAAAACTTGTGCTGAGATAAAGGTTATTCAACGGTAATTTATCACTTAGCGTTGAGGTGTTTTTTATATTGGCGTTACCGCTGTTACTAACACGACTCCATTCTAAGCAGTCGAGTGTTAACAAATCATCGTAATTATGCATTTCATCAGCTGCGGGGCGAATTGGGGACTCAATAACTAAGTCACTTTCAGCAGGTAAATTATTATCAAATTCATAACTAACGCGCTTAATAGCATTAGCATCAGGTATATCTGTCTCTATTCGTTCAGCAAATTGATTTAGGTTTTTCTCTGCAAAAGTATATAGCCAGGCTTCTTGATTAATTTCTTTACTCATTCTTAATATTCGACCAAGTACCTGCCTAAAATACAGTTCAGTCTTAACAGCACTTAGATGGCAACAAACTTGTAGCCTTGGGATGTCAGTACCTTCGCTAATCATGCCAACGCTGACTATCCACTCTATATCGCTAGTGCGAAATGCAGCGATTTCAGATAGAGGTTCATCATGCCGATAAGTAACAATTACTGCGGTCTGGTTAAATTCACTGCGTAATATTTCCAATAGCTCTGTGGCGTGTTCTACTGACGCAGCAACAACTAATCCACCTGCCATTGAGTTTTCAACTCGTATTTTTTGTAGTTTTTGGCAACCTAACTTTAAGACGTATCTCATTGCATCGTGATTGGAGATTATTGCTTGATATGGGACTAATTCGACACTCATTAATTCTTCGATTGATCTGAATGTAACGCTCTCATTATTCAATTTATTAACTGTTAACTGATCATTATCAATCAACACAATTTTTGGGGAGCGACATACGTTATCTTTGATGGACTGCCTAAGTCCATAGGTGTAATCACATTCAATTAAACCGTCTGAGTTCGAGTAATTAGCCAATACTATTGGTGCTGTATCTGAACGCCAAGGAGTGCCAGTTAGCGCCAAGGTATAAGCAGCTTGTTGTTGCATCTTGGTTAGAATTTCTAATCCCCACACATTAGCATCTTCATGAGATTTGCCAGCACAATGATGTATTTCATCGAACACGATAAAAACTCGATGCTGGTTTACAGCCTTCCAGAAATCGTCTTTCATAAACAACATGTGTTGATATGTATAAGAGCCACCAACAGAGCCGATACCACCGTTGAAAATACAACCTAGCCTAGATGAAAATGTATTTTTGATCGACTCAGCAATCTCTCTTGACGGCGAAAAACATAGAACAAGATCAATTAAGTTTTCTCTTTTTAGCTTAGCTGCGACTTCAGCGGCCATTATCGTTTTTCCTGATCCAGGAGTTGCTAAACAAAGAAAGTGTTTCTTTTCATTTGAATATACATCTAAAGCACTTTTCACACATTCAACTTGCCACTGCCTTAACATGAATGATCAACTATGCTACTTGTATCTAGAATCCTACCAACAGCATTGATTTTTCCTAATAGTTGGACAGACCTATTCCTAGCGTCTAAATGAAGTGATTTCAAATAATTAACTTGCTTGGGAAAACGATGAATAAGTTCTTTATATTCCTCGACTTCGCATAGCACAACCGCTAAATCAGTTTCATGAGCACGCTTCTCTTTAGATAAGGCCTCAATAAAATTATTTTCTTTTACCGGAATCACATTCTTTTTAGCTTTGGTAATTCTTTTAGCTTTGCTTACAAAGTGGCTATCGTTGAATAGCGCCGTTTTGGAATAAATAAGTGTTTTTGTATTATCTTTTTTTACTTTGATTAATAGTTTCTTATCTACCAATTTAACAAGCTGACGATAAATAAACCGACGCGCTTCACCTTCATCGGTGAATTCCGAAGAAACTTTTAATAGAGAATTTCTTATCTCTGTAACGGTAAAATTATTTAAATCATTTTCTATCAATAACTTATAAACAAAAGCATTTAATGATACAACATTGGACACAACTCAACTCCAAATAAAACATAAAACTTAGGATTGCTAAGTATACAATAATCAGTAAAACTTAGACAATCTAAGTTCTTCAGGTTAAGTAGATGAATAATAAGTGGCTAAAGAGAATCCTATTCCAGTTCGCCTTAAAGAGGCTAGGAAGAGAGCAAATATTACTCAAAAGAATTTGGGTATTAGAATTGGCATGGAGATTAACTCCGCGAGTGCTCGCATGAACCATTATGAGAAAGGTCGTCACACTCCCGATATTGATACGCTGCAACGTATGGCTGATGAACTAGGCGTGCCGTTGAATTATTTTTTCTGTGAATCGGAGTCTAGCGCAGAATTAGCATGTTTAATTGCCAAGCTTGATGAGAGTGAAAAATTAACTCTGATAAAAAATTTATCTCTAGAGAAAGAATAAGCCTCATAAATTACTGAGGCTTATGGTTTACTCTGCCTCTTCGGCAGCTTTTTGTTGGTTGATACGGTTGCTTTCTTACTGGCCTATTTTCAGCTGCCTATACGGCAGTTCACGGTTAATCCTTCGGCCTGTAGTGTCTTCATGTATTTTCAACTGCCTATACGGCAGTTCATTCATAAAAGCTAATATCTCCGATAATTTGATAGTTTTCAGCTGCCTATACGGCAGTTCACAGTACTTAAAACCAATAACATCTATATATTTCAGTTAATAAAAAACATTTGCTGTAAAATACCTTATATTACAGTAACAATTTAATCACTTGATATATAAATAGAATTTATCCGGTAATAATTTAAAGGTCAAATAAGTCAGGTACTGTTCCTTTAAAGCATTCATTGGTCGCTAAGCCATAGTTCCCATAATCATTACTACTCTTATTGATATTAACTTCTTTTTGAATATGCAGCATAAGTGTCGTATTTGAACTTTTACTATGAACAGCTACGTTATGAAATAACTCGACTTCACGCATTGCTGAATTGAGAATTGGTTTAAACTCTTCCCCTCTCGCTTCAGCTCGTTTCTTAGCCCGTTTTAGTCGTCGTTTCTTTTCACCAACAAAGCATTTAGCAATATTTTGATTACGTTTAAAACGTACTTCAGGGCTGTTACAAGGTACTTTATTCACTGTACTAATAGAAAACACATTGTCATTTTTCATCATTTCAAAATAAGGTTGTTCGCTTAATAACTCAAGTAATGCTTTGTCATTACTCACAAAAGCAATTGATTTACCCAAACTTCCATTACTCCATTGAGGAAAACTCACACCAATACCACTGCACTGCCTTTTAGCAATAAACCCATGAAGAATCGATATACAGCGACCAGAAACTAGACAAGTATCAATTTGCTCAGGTAAGTAATGAATACAAAAATAATACCTAACCATCTACTTATTTCCTCGCTGAAACATTCCACCCTTGCAAAGTACTGCCATGACATAATGAATATCGTTCGATATTTTTGTTCTGTCCTCAAGTGAATTACGTTTTAAATAGCGAACAAATAATGCTGTTTTCTCAATCAAAGAATAAAAGTCTTTTTTCGTCATAGGGTGTCTTTGTGCAATCAGATAATCTTTATCAGCACCATACTCATGAACTCGCAAGCGCTTGTCTCCTTCGTCATTCCACCAATCATCGATGAAACTCAATGCTGCACCAATTTTTACTGATTGAAAACATACTGCATATTGTTCACTCTTAGGATCAATCGTTGTTGCATATTGACGTGAAGACTCACCTTGTTGAACTTTTTCTGTGAACTTTTGACTAGGATGCACTTCCTGGCAAAAAGATGTTTTTAGGGCGGCTGTTACGTCTATATTCCAATAAATACTAGGGTCGCTTAATGCTGCTGAGAATTCTTTGCTTAATTCATCAAGGCATTCCTTATCTTTATCTCTCCAACGTCCATTCCAACTCAGTAACCTCGCATCATCAATGACATAAGAATTGCCATTAGACGTCACTACTTCAATTTTAGTACCGTTGGTATGCTGATTACGCCATAACCATGCACCCATCAATAAATTCATCGTGTAGCGTTTTGCGAGTTCGTCATATCCGCTGTTCTTCTTATAATTCTCAGCTAAGCGACTTAACCATTGCCGCACTTTACGATCATTACAATTAGTAGGTTCTAATGAATTAGCCTCTACTCTTAACGAAAATCGACAAAACAACTCGTTTATATTAGGAGGGACATAGCACATATCTACGGTGTGTGGATTACGGTAAGCGAGATCTTGAGGTTCTAGATTTTTGATACTAGCGTTTTTACCGTAAGCTTCAGAAAAGCCTGATTTTTGTCCAGAGATTTTAGTAACTTCAATTTGTAATGGCATGAAATCACTACTTGAAGTCTTGTAAAAAAATACAGCTTTACCAGGGGATAATGAACGAACATAACTAAGCTGATTACATAACTTCATTTCAATTACTCACGGTTAGCTGTTTCCATTAGCATAACCTCATTTTCGACGTTTAACAGCCAAAATGCATTACGCATAAAATTTTCAACGCCTGCCAAACGAGTTTCAATAGGTGTTAAGCAGTTCACTACGCCAATTGCAGGCTCTACATAACAATGCTTATCTTCTAACGCACCAACACGTTGAGTTGGTCTCTCCATCGCCACATAGCCTATTGCCGCTGGCCTTAATCTAGGCTTCAACTCTAATATAGCAGCCAAACTTTCTAGTGATGTAACTTTTTGATTGGTGGGATAAATCCAACAACCATTGCGTGGCAATATAGCTAGTGGTTTAAATAATTCATTGGGGGTGCTATAAACTTGAACCCAATTCTTATATTGTTCCATCAATGGTGCTTGCAATGTTCCGCCAGCAAAGCGAGGTGGCATAGCTGCTTGAATTAGTGAAATTTGCTGCGAAAGCGATGTATCAGAATTAGGTGTCACCGCAATCTTAATCACTAAATCTATCGTCATATCACATAGGTGATTATCAATAATTCCTGGGCGTTTTACATCAGATATTTTGCTTTTATGCGTCAACTTACTTGGCTCAGGTAATTGTTTACTCTTCAACAAATTGTAATTACGCATGAACCAAGCACTACCTATCACCGCAACGTCATCACTCAGAAGTTTATTAAGCCTACGCTCGAAATTATGACTCCACCCCCCTAAAGCATTTAGTGAAGGAATACCAACGAGGTAAGGATTAGCTAATGCGTTAGCGTCTGTAACTCTTAAGTTTGAGAAATGCAAATAGCAAACATCTTGTTCGGCTTCACTCTCACAACTTTCATTACGTGATAACTTATTGAGTAACCATTTTATTTGGCTACGAATTGGCTGCAATAATTCTGGATGAAAAGCAAACATAACGGTATTACGGTTATATTGAATCTGACTATGAAAGTGGGTGTTTAGCAGAGTTACTAACAATGGTAATTGACTACGGTCGAGCGTCAAAAACCGATACTCCAGACTGCCTTCATCAAAATTAAGATGTTCATTATTAGATTTATTTAATGCCTCACGCCATTCAATGAGTGGTGCTAACCAACAGGCTAACTGTATTCTAATTTCACGTAATGCAGCAACTCTCCGATGACGTCTTAATTTTAACGTTATCGCTTGATTATCTCCTGCAACAATAGCCATAGCATTCACAAATACCTTATTAGTGATAGCCCTGTCATGAAATACACTTTTCCCTTTGTTTAATAAGTCTGATTTCGAATGACTATAGTTATGTTGACTACTATTCCATACTGGTGGCAAATATTTCATTGCCCTAATTTTACCAGCGAGTGATGACGCCAAATCACCAACACTACTTGCTCTTACGTGATTAACGATAATGCTTTTAAATCTGTTATCGAACGAAAGTCGTTGTACTTTAGCTTGCACACTCTGGCTAACTACAGGAGTAACGGCAATGTAATGATTAGCTTTAGGTATTCTTATTTGGATTGAATATGGACTAACTTCGTCAGGAAAATCAGATATTGGAAACAAGAGGGATAATCGCTCTTTCATAGCTATTATACATTTTTCACTCATATCTAATTGTGTTAAGCAGCTAATCCATAATTTATCTTTAGCAATTATCAATTTAGCCAGATTTGTCAAACTCCCTTGCCACCAGAACATGCAACAAAACAATTTCGCATGATTTATTCGTGCACTATCATGCGACCAGCCAATGAGCGGTAATTCACTAGCACTTGTGATTACATCACGTTGTGGCGAAAGTGATGGCGCTAACAACCTCTGATGACTCACTCTGATATCGGGATATTTTAAGTTATGAGTATGAAACCAACCTACTTCATCGATGCAGTGGTTTAAGTAGGATTGATCATGCAATAACGTTTTAGCTAATAAAACATCACAGAGATCTGCTACATCATTACGCTTCAATGTCATATTCAGTAAAATAACTAGCAATAGTTCTTCACTGCCATCTACCTTCAATGGCTCAGTGTATGAGGCTAACGCCTTTCTTAACAGAAGGTCACGTTCTTTAAGGTCATTATTTTTTAATATCTCATTGAGTTGCATACTGTCACCATGCTGGCAGGTAATGTTGTGATATTGTATTGAATGAATGCATTTTTGCTTCTCTCAGTTCAATGACCTGACGCAAATAGAACGCTGGTTGATGACGTGATAATTTATTATGTAATTTAGGCTTAAAACTCAATGCTAGATAACCTTCCTGGTAAAGCCGATAAACTTGGTCATGACTGGTATTTAATAATATTGAAACTTCCATCACAGACAGAAGTAAGTCTGCAATATTAGCTTGCTTACCCTTAGGGTTCAGTCGCACCAATTCTACTAAATAATCTGTCACAGTATTTAAGATGAAGTTATGTTGAATTTCGCGTACAGGAATATTTTGACAAGATAAAATAAGATCTCCAAAAATTGTTGAAAATCCAGTTTTGTTAAATGTTTGAACAAGCTTAAGTTCTGCACTATTAACTAAAACATCAAGCTCATGGTGTAAACCATGTGGCCAATTATCAAAGTAACTAATCGCAGGTACAACATTGTGAAGAAATCCATGCTCAACAAACTCTGAAGTTTTGTATTTTTGATGGCGCAGATACCATAGTATTAAACCAAATCTAATCGACAGATCTGAAATGCTTAATAGTGGGCTAGCCGATTCAATTAAATCCCCAGCGATAATTCTGCTTAATACTAAATTAGTTTTGCTAGCAGGTTTTATCGGTGCATTACGTAAATCAAAGCCACAAATACATACTGTAAAACTCTCTGTGCGTTGATAGTTTAAACTTTCATTGCATTCAGGACACTTGTGCAATAATTCACATTTATGATGATGACAAGCCGTATAGTGCGCTATATGCCAATTATGACGTACATATAAAGATTCCTCTAAACACTCAGGGCATATTGGAGTGGCATCAATTCGTAAAAAACAACGAGGAATAGCGACACCTTGATGTAATACTGCCGTTAGCCCCTGAGCATATTTGATATTAGAATTTGTTATCGCGAGGTTAAGTAAATGGAACTCTTCGTTATCAGTAAGCTTTTGTACTAACTGAAAAGCACGTACTCTTAAGCTACTTGTTCGGTCGGCATGGTACACATTCAATAAACTAAGTTTACGAGGCAACGCACCTGCGGCTTCATGATCGAACTCCATAAGCCATTGCCATAATGCATCACTAAAATACTGATAAGATTCAAAACAGTTATCGATAGACAATCGCAAAATATAACTCTCTAACGACTCATCAACTTTAGGCTTAGGACGAATTAACAATTGCATCAACACACCTTTACTTAGGAATACTTAGTTTATATATAACCCCATTTGAGTAAAAGTGGAAATAACTTTCGAACCAACGATGTAAAAAATACTTACAAAGGCGCTAACGTCTTACAATGTTCGAGGGCTACTCTGACCCTTTCTTGTTCCGGTGAAAGTGCTTTCCCCTCCCTAAAGCTTACAACGTCAGCAAAGTTTTTAATAAAAATATCTAAATTTTCGTGCAGTTGATTAGTGATAAACATTAGAAGATATTCGTTAGGGCTCAGTTCTGATTTTTTTTGATATAGGCGATACCACTCTCTAAGTATTTCAACATAATCGACTTGGTAGTCATACGGCGCACTCAAATCATGCAACAGATTGAAATTTGGAAATGTTTCACACATCAAATGGTCTTTCCGAGCAGTCCACAATTCACGTATTTGAATACTCTGATTCACAGCATCGTTTGACCGGCACTTATGTATCATGGTGTTAACTTCTTTTTCAGTTATCTCTATTGCATCAAGTGTGCAAAGATCTATACGGCCTGCTAAATCATGGAATTCGGTACTAATTATGGACTGAGTTAGCTCTCTTTGTATTCGAATTCGATCTTCTAAATTGGAAAGAAATTCATCTTTTAGTATTATCAGTTTTTCTTTGTATGGTGCTCTGGAAATCAGCGATTCGAGTTCCCTTCTCGACCTCACTTTAACTGACTCTAGTTTTTTTATAGAGATATGATTATCATCTAGATCGCGTTCATAATCTTCTAAGTAAGCCAGCATACAGCTGATAAACTTATCTGTATCATTAGCTAACTTTATTCTTTGCTGCTGAGCGAAATCTTCCCATTGAAGCTTCACTTTCATAGAAGTAACTGTTGTTTGTTGCATATTCAGTGCTTCTTGATAGTTTGGTCCTTTATTTACAAGATAGGGAATTATATTTCTATCAACGAAACTAAGCGAATCCAATGAAGTTTGCTTGTTACCAATGTGACTCTCAATACTATTGGTTTGCTCCTTATAAGAAAAATTAGGAATTAATGCATTAATAATTAGCTTCTGATGCAGTCGCGATTTTTCTAACTCAAAATCAGAAAAACTAAACGCATTAAAATGACAATTATTTCTTGTAGGGCCATCAAGCGTACCGGCAAGTCCATATAAAACAAACTCAAAAACATTTGGATGTGTAGCTTCTAACGTAGGCGACATCAACCAAATAACTTTTATATTATTTTTAATAAAAAACTTTTCTCGCTTAGCTGCTATTGATGGATTCATCCAATGGTTTGCCAGCTCGATAGCCCACTGTTGACCATTAGAATCAAAAAAACTAATATCAGGCCTTCGCTTCTCGCTAGTATCATGATCAATTATATACTTTTCAATGAGTACGCTTGAGCTATCAACAAAGGGGTCACTAGATAATATCGATGCAACTTGGTGTTTAGTCACAAAATGCCAAGCACCTTCCCCCTTGTTTATTTCAGACAAAAATGTCGATTTTGTATCACCGGTGTAAAAAGGACATTTCTTTACTTTTTCATATCCTAAATCATCTACTTTTGGTGAATAATGGGAAAAATGTGCACCACAAGTTTTATTACGGTTAAGGTATAAAGAACTACCACAATGAGCACATGTATACCGCTGGCTGTCTCGTGTAGTTAACTTTACTTCTTGGTTATACAATACAGTATCTTTAGCAAACTGTTGCGTAATAAGACTGGCAAGTTTTAATCCCGAATGCGTGTCTATTTCCCACATCCAGCCTCTATCTTTTCCGTAAGGTGGCGATTCGTTCATTATTTATCTCTAAAGGTAATCAAGCGAGTAAGGCTTACTTAGGCGATTATAGTAGCTACGCCTTCTCGTTCTTTTGCTTTAATAGCAACAGATTCTCTATATTCCTGAGCATCTGACGCCATCGTCCAGTGTGTTTCAATCCCCATATCTACAATAGATTCTTTAAGTTCAGTTAAACTAATATCGAAAAACTCTTTACGATGATTAATTTGATTTACTCGCTTATTACTAAATTTTTTGTGCAGCTCTTTCTCAAGCGTTGGTGCATCTTCATGATTAATCATCGCATGAACATCAAACGTAAATGGTACTGATGCATCTCCCAATTCTTTAACTCGATCCATCGGTTCTAGTCGTCGTGTCATACCGACTTTATATATATTTTCACCAAAGGAACCAATATTAGAAATAATATAAACGTGGCCCATTCGAGTTTGTTGTGCCATTGATAGCGCACGTTTATTTTTATCTTCTGCTAACTGTAGTTTCCCTTCGAGCTCTTGTAGTTGAAGCTCATACATCTCACGCTGCTCTGCATTTGCGGCCGCTAAATGCTTTTCTGCCTCAGCTTTCGCTTTATGTAATAAACGCTCTTCTTTTTCTGCTTCTTTGATCGCTTTCTCGTATTCTTTACGAGCCCTCTCTTCTTCACGAATTTGTTCTTTAATAGCTCGCTGTTCTTCGCGTTCAATCAATTGAAGTTCTTTAGTTATAATTGCCCATTTCAATTCATCTAAACGAGCATCAAGATAAATTTTAGTAATAACAGCATTTCTAAAAGCCTCACCATTAATGTTAACTAAATCAAAAGCATCAAGAATGGCCTGTTGTAATTTCCCATAATTATCATGCTTCACTTTAGATAAAATACTATCGCACTTGCCATTAAACGCATCTGAGATAAACCGAATAGCGGTTGATTTACGTCGTTCTTCAACGTAATCGCACTTTGCTGCTTGGCTGTTTTTAATTAAAGTTTTTGAATGCTCTCTGGCACGTTTTAATTCTACGCCAGCATCTTTGTGGCTAAATTCTTCTGCTAAATCATCGAGCAATGAATGACATGGAATAATATATTCATCCCCATATCCATTAATGGTATTTTTCATAGCTTTTACAGTACGCGTATATTGGTCTGCTTTGCTTTTAGCTTCAATAGCGTCACCGGCAATAGTTCTAGCTTCTGTGTGAGCAAATTCTACTATTTTATCTGCACTTTGTTGCGCAGCTTGAAGGGTTGCATCACCTTTAGCTGTTTGCTTCGACAAGTAGTCTTTAGCACTTTGTCTATTTCGTTTAGCTTCTTGGGCTATTTCGTTAGATTCATCTACTGAGTTTTCTATTGTTTTGTTGGCCTTTTGAACAGCATTATGAATGATTCGCTCTGCTTTCGTTTTAGACGATTCAACGATAGCCTCAGCTCTTTCTTTAGATGTTTCAAAATTTGAATTACTTTTGCTCCTTTGAGTCTCAGAGTATTCGTTAGCTAATCTAACTATTTTTTCAGATTCATTGCTCGCTTGTGATATAGCGGCTTCTGACTCTTTAGTCGCGCCATCAATAATAAGCAGTGCTTCCGCTTTAGCATCAATAACAGGGTCTAAATATTGATAATTCTTAATTTTCTCTAATTGGGAAGCATTTAGCTCATTTAATTCATCGTGAGCTGTGGTGAGTTTCTTTAATTTTTCTTTCTGTACAAAATACAAAGGCAATAAAATCACCCCCATAATAATTAGAGAAAATAACGATATAGCAATAAATGTGTTACTCATTTAAAATCCTTTTTATTCAATGACTTTTAGCTTTAAATCTAACAGTTTAATTCATTCATATCAAAAGACTAGCATCCATTAAAACTTGACTCAGGATTTAGTCGCTTAATAAACAAAAATAAGGCGCTTTGAGGCGCAAAGCTCTTTAGAGCTTGGAATAACAGCCCCATTGTTAAGTTTCCTCCTTGCCACAAAACAGGCCTATTTTAGAGTGTAATTTATCACAATAGAGAGTCAGTTAAGCCACCAAAGCGGTCATTCATCATAAAGCTGTTAATGCTAACTTTGTGCGCATTCCTGACATTAACTATGGGTTGTTCTTTAGGTCAAGAGCTAGTCAATAGATGACATTCAGCTTTTGAGTAAAAAATGGCAATTCAAGGATCAGAACGTTGTCGCTTTTATATAAAACTAACATCCGGTAACAATTGAGATTGTTCCGACCATTTTTACACTGAATTAGATCTCAAATCCTCAAAGCGGACATTGAAGTTATTTAAGTTTTAAATAAATTTAGATTAAACACTCTATGGCGCTTTCGCTCCCAAAACGAGATAGCAATCATATTCCTTTCTATCGATTACCTAACGACTGTTTTGCCAGTGAGGCCAATTGGTTGAATACTCATGCTGAAAAATATTTCATGATTGACAAGCTCGCTGCTTAGAAAATAACTTTATTCTCCTTTTTAATCCATAAATTAATTTCCCCCTTACCCTTGATTGTTTGTTTTTTGACCCCATATATAAGAACAAATGATCAATTTAGGTCATTTATTCAGAGGGCATTATTATGCCTACTAACGTCACACCTCCTCCTCGAGGTCCATGGGGCGATAAATCGCCTGCTCCACCCGATTTAGATCAACTTTTTAAAAATGCTTTGCCTAAGTTTCAAGGTTTTTTGCCTGGTGGGAGTTTCCTTAATTTCTTCTGGCTACTACTTTTAATTCTATTGGGTTTCACTGCCTGGACGTCGGTTTATACTATTCCAAGTGATTCTGTTGCTATTGTTAAACGATTTGGCAAGTATGCTAGAGAAGTGCCTCCGGGGCTGCATTTTAAACTTCCCTTTGGTATTGAATCAGCAACCACTGTTCCCGTTAAGCGACAATTAAAACAGGAATTTGGTTTTACAACATCTGGTGCACAAGATCCTTTTCAAAATAGCCTAAATCATGACGAACAGCGAGAAACTCAAATGGTGACAGGTGACCTTAATGCCGCCTTAGTTGAGTGGGTAGTACAATATCGAATTTTAGATCCCGTTAAATTTCTATTTGAAGTTAGAGAGCCCAGTGAAACACTTAGATACGTCTCTGAGTCAGTCATGCGTGAAGTAGTTGGAGATCGAACTGTTGATGAAGTGATTACCATTGGTCGTCAAGAAATAGAATCGCAAGCATTAGTAAAAATGCAAACCCTTTCAACTAAATACACTATGGGTATTAGTATTGATCAAGTGCAGTTAAAAAATATTAACCCACCTAAACCTGTACAAGAATCGTTTAATGAGGTGAATCAAGCACAGCAAGAAAAGGAAAAACTGATCAATGAAGCGAGACGGGACTACAACAAAATTATTCCTTTAGCACTGGGGGAGAAAGATCAGCGAATTCGTGAGGCGGATGGCTATCGATTAAAACGTATTAATGAAGCTGAGGGGGATATAGCGAGATTTGATGCTTTACTTGTTCAATATATTAAAGCACCAGAGGTCACACTTCGCCGTATATACATAGAAACCATGCAGCAAGTGCTACCTCAAGTGCACTCTAAAATCATTATCGATAAATCAACAAACAGTATATTGCCACTGCTTAACCTTGAACAATCGAATAAAATGTTAAAAATAGGAGAAAAGCGATGATCTCTAAAAAGATTACTATTTTCCTGATCGTACTAGCGTGTTTAGTTATTACAGTACAGCAATCGCTTTATACCGTAGATGAAGTAGAGCAAGTGATAATTACTCAGTTTGGTAAACCAATTGGCGAGCCGGTAATGACCGCTGGCTTAAACGCGAAAATGCCTTTCATTCAATCTGTAAACGCCATTGATAAGCGTATATTAGAATGGGATGGTGCCCCCTCCGATATGCCAACTAAAGATAAGTTATATATTTCAGTGGACCTTTTTGCCCGTTGGCGAATTACCGAACCTCTACAGTACTTCTTAAGATTGCGAGACGAGCGTAGTGCGCAATCTCGGCTCGATGATATATTAGGCAGTGAAACGCGCAATGCTGTGGCAAAACATGAACTAATCGAAATAATTCGTACCACGAATGACCGCAAGCCACTTCGCGATGCCATGCTAACTAATGCTGAAACAGATTTGAAAATGGGCAATTTAGTGCCTATTAAGAAAGGTCGAAAATGGGTTGAAGAAGAGATATTTACTGCCGCTGCGGAGAAAGTCAAAGTATTTGGTATTGAATTGCTTGATATTCGCTTTAAGCGCATTAATTACAATGAAAGCGTACGCCCTAAGATTTATGACCGTATGATCAGTGAACGTAGGCAAATTGCCGAACGATTTTTATCTGAAGGTAATGGCGAAGCGGCAAGAATACGCGGTAACCGCGTTAGAGACTTAAATAAAATTCAATCAGAGGCTTATAAAGCGGTTGAAACCATTAGAGGATTAGCCGATGCACAGGCCGCGAATATTTACGCAAAATCCTACAGCCAAAGCCCAGAAGCTATGCAGCTTTATCAATTTACGCGCACCATGCGAGCCTATCCTGACATTATTGCTGATAATACAACGCTGGTTATGTCAACAGACAGTGATTTATTAAAATTTATTAATGGCATTAGCCATTCGGGCAAAAATTACTAGGTCTAATTATTATGCGGTTCGCTTCTTTTTACGCGCCATTCTTTTTAAACGTAAATGGAGTGAGCATAATGATGACAGTGACGGCTCAAAACGTATTGATGAAAAAATACGGTATTTTATACAAACAAATTACAATTTATTGTTATAAAAATTCACATTTTAATAATTTTCAAGATGCATTAAATACGGCAGCGTTAGATCAAGATGTTCCTAAGGTGAAATCCAATGATTCCAATAAATAAAGCCGCATGGCAAGAAAGATACTTAACACGTTTAATTGATAATAACAAAGACAATAAAGGTAGCATTTATTACTACTGGTCGCTAAACAAGCTTGCTGAAGATTTTCAGTTCAATTTGGATGACCTGCCATTCATTACCAAAATATTTTTAGAAAATATCCTTAGAAACTGCTCAACTAATGACACTTTTAATTATCAAAATGTTGTCAAAACAATCAAAAATATAGTAGATTCAACATCTCCAACTAACTTTGAATTTCCATTTTTCCCCAGTCGTGTATTAATGCAAGACTATACAGGTGTACCTGCATTAGTTGACTTGGCAGCAATGCGAGATGCAATCGCAGATAAAGACTGTGATGCTACTACTATAAATCCCGTATACCCCGTTGATTTAGTAATAGATCATTCAATTATAGCAGTTCAGGCCGGAAGCTCCGCTGCAATGACGCATAATCAACAACGTGAGATGGAAAGAAATCATGAGCGTTACCAATTCTTAAAATGGGCACAAGCCTCATTCAGTAATTTAACAATTTTCCCACCTGGGCGTGGCATTTGCCATCAGATTAATCTCGAATATTTAGCACAAGTGGTAAGAGATGAAGTTAATGTGTTAATTCCAGATACATTGATCGGTACTGATAGTCATACAACGATGATTAATGGCTTGGGGATACTTGGTTGGGGAGTCGGAGGTATTGAGGCCGAAGCCGTAATGTTAGGCCAACCGTTGAGTATAAGTGCTCCTCAAATAGTAGGCGTTAAGTTGCTAGGAAAAATGCAGGTTGGTACCACAGCAACAGATTTGGTCTTAACAATCACTCAAATATTGAGAAACTATGGTGTCGTTGGCAAATTCGTTGAGTTTTATGGTTCCGGTGTTTCAGAATTAAGTAGCGCCGACAGGGCAACGGTTGCCAATATGGCTCCTGAATACGGGGCGATCTGTGGTCTATTTCACATTGATAGTGAAGTTATTGAATACCTAAAACTTACTAATCGTTCATCGGCTTTAGTTGAACGTGTTCACACCTATGCATTAGCGCAAAAATTATGGAATGAAGATTCTAAGGCTCATGCAACATACCCTGAAAATATTATCATAGACCTTAATACAATAGAGCCATCGGTTGCTGGGCCAAAGCGACCGCAAGATTGTTTTTTTCTCAATGTTATTAAACGAAAAACAAGAGAAGTTAGCGAACTTGATTGGCATTGCCCTACTAGAGAGAGTTTACCTTATAGACTAAGGCCATTAAGCTGCGGAGATATTGTTATTGCGGCTATTACTTCCTGCACTAATACCTCTAACCCGAAAGTCATGTTACAGGCAGGATTATTGGCAAAAGCAGCCGTTGAACGAGGGCTAAAGATTAACCCTAATGTAAAAACATCATTAGCTCCGGACTCTCAAGTTGTTGCTCGTTATCTTGATAGCACTGGTTTACAACAATATTTGGATAAATTAGGTTTTAATTGTATTGGCTTTGGTTGTACAACTTGTATCGGTAATTCTGGGCCACTAGATCCTGATATAGAACAGCAAATTAGCGAAGGTAATTTAAATGTAGGTGCTGTTTTATCTGGAAACCGTAATTTTGAAGGCCGTATTCACCCCTCCGTTCGATTAAACTGGCTAATGTCCCCTCCGCTTGTTATTGCATTTGCTTTAGTTGGACATACTCGTATCAATTTTGATAATGAGTCTCTGGATATCGACGAGAATGGTCAACCAACATTTTTACGTGATATTTGGCCAAATGATTATTTAGTCAACAAGCAATACCGACCGCTATCCGTGGAATAATCATTCGACTTATATTATTCAACCTCCTTTTTTCGAGCTATTAGCGCAAACAGGTCAAGAAGGGTTAAATAGTTGTAATCAAATACACGGCCCGATAAAAATTAAATCAGCTAACATTTTAGCAATTTTTGGCGACTCCATTACAACAGACCATATCTCCCCAGCGGGACAAATTAGCCCGTATAGTCCCGCTGGCAAATATCTTATCGCTAAAGGTGTGACACCAAAGCAATTTAATAGTTATGGCGCTCGACGCGGTAATCATGAGGTGATGGTGCGAGGCACATTTGCTAATAACAGACTACATAATAAGATTATTGCGCCGGAACAAGGAGGAATAACGAGGATTTTTGATGACAAACAATTGCACAACAAAGCACATATCTCAATTTTTTGAAGCAAGTGAGTATTACGCAAAGAGTAACATCCCCTTGGTGATTTTTTCGGGTAAAGAATATGGCACTGGTTCAAGTCGAGATTGGGCAGCTAAAGGTTGTCAATTGCTTGGCGTTCAAGCCGTTATTGCAGAATCATTTGAACGTATTCATCGAAGTAATTTAGTTGGCATGGGGATCATGCCATTGCAATTACCAAAAGGTACATCTGTTGAAAGTTTACATTTACAAGGCAATGAATTAGTTGATGTTATATTCGACAATAATAATAGTAGTCACCGTTTAGCGCCAAACCAGACGTTACTAGTGACGATACACTCTACCGCAAATGATGAAACAAAAGGAGCAGTAACTTTACCTGTAGTTTTACGTGTTAATAGTTCACTGGAGTTAGATTATTTTATTGCTGGAGGGGTTTTGCCTTACGTGGCAAGCCAATATTTATGAACAAACAAACAACAGATAAAACCCCTGCTAAAAGGGATACACTTAAACAACTTTGGGGAGAGCAAACTCGGTTGTCGTTAAAGTACTTTAATATTGGTAAGCAGAGTTTCTCTACAGAATTTATTGATACGCTCATTAATATCAAGCGAGCATGTGCACAAGTTAATTATGACGAAGGGCTAATAAGTGATGATTATTTGCAAGCAATTGTAGTGGCTTGTGATGAACTCCTCGAAAAAGACTTACCTAACCAGTTTCCGTTAAGTATTTGGCAAACAGGTTCAGGTACACAAACTAATATGAATGTTAATGAAGTAATATGTACATTAGCAAATCAGTTTAGAGACAAAAAATATATTGAAAACCATCAACTAGATTATATTAATAACCGCGTCCATGCTAATGATCATGTCAACATGTCACAATCATCTAACGATGTATTTCCAAGTGCAATGCATATCGTGGTGGCCTCGTTAACGCAAAATCAGCTGTTAAAATCGATAACTCACTTATACGATGAACTCCAAAATAAACAATGGGAATTTAAAGGTATAACCAGTACCGCAAGGACACACCTTATGGACGCAACACCAATATCAACCAGTGCCGTGTTCTCTGGATATTGTGATCAACTATTACAGGTTAGATTAGCGATATCAGACAGCTTGCATGATGTATATCAGCTAGCAATTGGAGGTACTGCGGTTGGCGAAGGTGAGAACGCTCCTGAAAATTTTGGCAGTAAAGTCGCAATATTATTAGCAGAACAATATCAATTGCCCTTTGAAGCCAAGCATAATCGTTATGCCGCGGTTTCAGGCATGGATGCGCTAATTCGCTATAGCGGCGCTTTAAAGCAGCTTGCGAGTGTACTATTTAAACTGGCCAATGATTTTAAATTACTAGGTAGTGGCCCCCGTTGTGGATTTAATGAATGGCACTTACCCGCAAATGAACCTGGTAGCTCAATTATACCAGGGAAAATAAACCCAACCCAATGTGAAGCAATGGCCATGGTTTGCTTGCAAGTCTTTGGTAATGATTTAACAGTTTCTTTAGCAGCATCAAGTGGCCAATTGCAATTAAATACCTATCGCCCAGTGATCATTCATAACATTATTGAAAGTATTGAGTTGTTGAGTGATACGATGTCATCTTTTGCTAAAGATTGTGTTAATGGCCTCAAGTTAAATAAATCACAAATTCAGCGCAACATGAAACAAAATTTGTCTGTAATCACTTTACTTGCCCCTACGCTAAGCTATGATGTTTCAGCGCAAATAGTTCATACAGCACACCATAAGGACATTTCATTAGCAAAAGCCGCTGAGCTACTAGGTTTATATACCTCAGCAGAGTTCGAAGCATTGTTAAATGAAAAAATTCAACAAAGATCTACTTTCATGGAATAAACGCCTTTTTGCAAGGCCAGCTAATCCCATAAATTAATGCATTTTACGTCTACAACTCAACCTTGCTCATTAATGATGTCTTAACTTTCAGCCACATTCTGATTAAAACTCTCAATGCAACTAAGGCA
This sequence comes from uncultured Gammaproteobacteria bacterium, assembly GCA_913060565.1. Lineage (GTDB taxonomy): Bacteria > Pseudomonadota > Gammaproteobacteria > Enterobacterales > Psychrobiaceae > Psychrobium. The sequence goes on from CAJXRU010000051.1 coordinate 22,975, forward strand.
GAGCAATAGTAGCGTTTACTTTCCCTTTTTCATTCATGGCATTATTGCTCACCTTACTGGCGATATGTTTATTGAAATATTTGTAGACATAACATGATGACATAGAAGATAAGAGTGCACTGTAGTCCAAGTTAAACATTACAGTTTGGCCAACTAATAGCGGTTTTCCTGAAGTTTCAATAATTAGATGATCACTCGTTGATGACATAATTGTCATTCCGTCAGGAGCACTAAGTCCTGTAATACATACATCTTGACGGCCTAACGCAAGAATAGCTTGTGATACTGCACCCCTTTCTGAAGTATATTCCTTTTCTCCAAATGCATTGGTACCTCTACTTCCCCATGGCAAAGACGGTTTTAATTTTGATTCAATCACTTCAGCAGTCAATGTAATTGAATCGGTATATAACCCTTCAATTTTTTCTTGAGTTAATGAGTCAAAGCCTAGAAAAATCGCTTCACCGATACGGAGGTTATTCACACGGGTTGTACTGGTATGATTAATTGCCCAATCAATTGAAGCAGTATTTCCCCCTGAAATAATATCAAGCTTGAGGTCAAACTTTGCTTCAATGTCATCGGCTAAATTTGAAAGAAGTGACATATTTTTTTCGTCAGTAGCAATACCATACCGACACGCTAGGTTTGCACCTATTCCTTTAATGATGATATTGGGTAAATCAATAATTTGTTTGATAAAGCCAATAATAAGTTCCGGCATAACGCCCTCCCTCAGATCGCCAAGTTCTATCATGACAACAATTCCATGGGTGACATTTAATTGCTTTGCGACACAGGAAAGCTTTTCAATAACATCTATCTCAGTATTCAAACTAATATCACACCATTTAACAACACTGGTAACTTGGCTGAGCATCGGCGTACGAATCAACATTTTAGGCACCAAAACACCCGCTTTAGTTAACCTTTGGATATTTTCGACCCTAGAATCTGCAACCATTTCTGCTCCTGCATCAATAAGCATTTGTGCAATAATAGGATGGCCTGAAAAAACTTTAGTTACCGGAGTAACTGAAATGTTTCTTAAAGCTAATTTAGCCATAAGGTACTGAGCGTTATGACAGACTTTAGTGCAATCGACATCTAATCTAGGATACTTCATTCTTTTCAGCCAGTTTACTTGCCAATTGAGGATAGGCTGACAACACGATGTCGAGCAATTTTTCAACTGGCTGAGACAACGGGTCAGTAACCTGTATACCTAACTCATTGGAGTAACCTGCAATCGCAGTAAAAATATCATCTGAAGACATTCCTTCGTGATTGAGCGTTAAGCCAATAACCGATGTGTCTGAAAATGTCTCAATCAGTATTATTTCTGAAGCAACTGAGGGCATTGGCATATTTGGAAAATCACTACGGTGTTGACGTTTAGGAGCATGCTGTAAAATAACACTGGTTGGGCAGCTGCCACGCAATATGAACGAACTGGTAGAATATGCGGGGTGACTTAAGGCACCTTGTCCTTCAATAATAATCAAGTCTGGATTTTCTTTTTCATATGCTTTAACAATAACCGACTCCAATTCTCCAGCACAAAATTGGGAAGGGACTGCGTCGAGAGCTACACAGTAACGCGCCCCTTGCATAATACCTGTTTGTCCTGTTGCTATCATCACAACATTGAGACCTTTATTAGTTAATTCGTTGGCCAAAATGGTCGCAGTTGTTCGTTTTCCTAATGCACAATCGGTACCTAATACAGCTATTCTAGGGCAGTTCACCTCTCGAACTTTACCGCTAAATATTTGAAGCTCTTCTTTTCGCTTAGGTTTGCGAATATCAAATATTCGAACACCATGCTCAATACTCGCGTCAACAAATGCTAAATCCTCGGTCAGAAACTCATGTAGACCATTGATGATATGCATTTTCAAGGACATGGCATGTAAAATGATTTTTCTTTCTAAACTCGATAAAAAACCGCTGGTAGGAGCAAGACCGAAAATGAAGTATTGAGGAAGAGTTTCGCTTAGGTTTATAGCGTCTTCTAAACTTGCAACTATGGGTATTCCATTGGCTTTTTGATCTAGTACCTTACCAGAATCCAAACCAGCTAATTTGCTATCAATGACAGACACTATGCGATACTTTTGGGAGTGCCGAATCAGACCATTCGCCGTTTTACCATCAGCTTTTCCAAAATTCCCTTCGCAAAAAATGATAGCAGTCGGTTGAATGGAATTATCTTGTTCTTTTAGCAGAGTTGCCTGACTTAACGAATTAAAAGTATTGTTGACGTTAATATTTCTAAAGTCAGTATAGTTTGAAGGAGTAGACATAATAATAGCCTTAAAGTAAGGCTTAGAAGGGCGTCTGAGGTGTGTCGAGATTCAATCTCGAAAAAGAAAAGAAGTCCCTACTAAGCGGTAGGGAGAATTTCAATACTAACACACTTGGCAATTTCCAGCAATCATTTAACCACAATGACATAACATTTAAGAGGCTAACTTGACGTTTGATTACTTAACAGAATCAACATCATGCTTTCAAAAATTATTAAAACGAAAAGAGTTAACGATAATGATTAGTAAAAAACCAATTAAGTAAATTTTAAAGAAATTATTTACTAGTTTTTTTTCTTATGACTCAAAGCCCCAAATTGGAAAAAATCCATTTCGTTATATTGACACTTCAAAAGAAAAGGGAACACACTTTAATTTTAGGAAGAATTGCCAGTGTTGATGACGCGCTAGCTTTTTGCTTCAAGCCTAGTTTTGCGAGAGTTCCCTTTGCATAAATTGGTTCTTCAGAGCATGTAAAAGTAATATACCTGTTCTGGTCAAGTCCAACCTGATAAATTCTCTATGTCGGTAATTCTCACTGTTCATATCAAAATGTGAATAGAAACAGTCCATTTATTAAGGAGTTGTCAAAGGTTGCTTCCACCATATTTTCATCAAAGAGCAAATAACTTAACGTTTTTAAGAAATAGTTAAATTTTAATTTTGTCGACGGTATAACATCAAAACCATTGTGGATTTGGAGTGAACTTAGAGCATTTGACTGGCAACTAAATTAAGATGCTTTCAAAGTCTGCTTTTCGCTGTGAGTTCAACTGATGGGTGCAACATGCATAGTGCCCCAGAGCGCCATAGAATTTAATAACTAAAATGATTTTAATCTAATGTCCGCTTTGATATTTTCTAATCAAATTAGAATTTTTGATTTTATAGATTATTGATGAAATTTAGAACAATTCTATTATCTAACGCAGGGCTGATTTTCACCTGTTCAAATGTCGCTAGATAAGGCAAGACAAATGTCTGGTTTCGTATCTAAGTGGACATATAACCACCTAGTTTTGAGGAATAATTTAGGTCAGCTTTGTGGCATTAGTTAACGTTAATATGTGAAATTCCATCGGCAGCAATGAGCTTGAAGGCGCCATTCATCACCAACCCGATTGAACATCACTGTGACCGGCTTCTGAGCCACCAAAGCGGTCATAGAGAGTTTAAGCTGAAGTACTTCCATTTAGACTATGAAAAGGCTTAAATTTTGTTAGTTTTTTTATATTTTAGCCACAATAACTCAACTTTATTTTGGCCTTCAAGCTCTCCTTCATTTTGTGCTTTACAAAATTGAACAAATTGTTCTTCAACAGCATTTTCAGGCTTGCTGAAACCTTGTTCTAACATAAATAATCGCTTACCAACTTGAGTTAATAACTCCGATTCTATAATAGTGAAGTTTCCTGATTTACTAAATCCCCTAGGAAAATGTGCATCATCGTAAAAAGGTGCTTCAGCAATAAAACCGTGAATTAACTTCATATGTATCTCTGTTGACAGGTTATATATTTTGGCGGATTATGCAGCTATCTGCATAGGCTGTAAAACAAATAATAATTATCGTAACGATAAGAGATGACTTAATGGATGTTGAATTAATTAAAACGTTTTTAGAAGTTAAAGATTGCCGTCATTTTGGCAAGGCTGCTGAAAACCTTTACCTCACTCAAGCAGCAATTAGCACTAGGATTCGTCAGTTAGAAAGATACTTTGGTGTACCTTTATTCCATCGTGCTCGTAATAATATTCAACTAACATTGGCTGGAGAAAGACTAGTTCCGCATGCTGAAAATATGTTAAACACACTAAGAATGGCTAAACAAGATGTCGCTTTAGCTTCCGAGCAAGTTGCACAGATCTCTATTGCAGGCACACCTAATACTTGGGATGTTTACATCCATGATGCTATATCAAAAATATATATCAACCAGCCTCAGGTTAGTTTAATTGCGGAAATTTTATCTCGTGAACAACTAACTAGGCAATTACTTGAACGCACATTAGATGTCGCCATTTTATTCGATCCGCCAAAAGTAGAGGAGTTAAAAATTGAACCTCTGCACATGTTCAAATTAATCCCTGTAACCACTTTTAAAAACAAGATATCAGATCCTTCAGAGGTTCAACGTTATATTATGATTGATTGGGGAACTAGCTTCATCAATTGGCATGCTAAAGAAGTTAATGGTATATCCATCCCTGCAATTAGAACTAGCACTGCAAGGATTGCGCTAGATCTGATGTTGCAATGTGGAGGTAGTGCATACCTTCCCGACATGCTTGCACGACCATTTATTGAACAAGGGACATTGTTTGAGATTGAAAACCTACCTGTATTTGAACGAGAAATTTTCAGTGCCTTTCATAAAGAGAATGAAAATGAAGAGCGTATTATTGAAATTAAGCACCTACTGAGAAAAGATGATCCCGAAGCACCTGCAATAATGACCCCCTAGTACTATTATACCTGTCTCTTATACACATCTGACGCTGCCGACGAAGAGGATAGTGTAG
>CAJXRU010000052.1 GCA_913060565.1 uncultured Gammaproteobacteria bacterium
GGTGTCACAATAGTAATGTCAAAGCAATTATCATTGATGAATTGATTCATTTGTAGCGCTTTAACTGACTGCGGCGAGCTATTAAAGCCGTGAAGATAGATAAGATATTTAGGGCTATTCACAAACATAGTTCATTGGGAAGAAATGATGATTGGCAGCATAAACTATCTCTCAGCGCTGCGCAAAACAACGCTGATAAAAATAAAGACGTGGTTAGTATCCTGCGGGGTCAAATGTTGCAATAAATTTATTATCAGCAACACGATGTACCTTGGTCTTTATGGTGCCGTTAGCCAGCAACTCTAAGTAACGAAAACCAGGTTGCGCATCATCGACAGAAAACTCATCTTGATTTGGGGTAAATTGAACACTGGTTGATGGACAACCAAGCACTCGCACACCATCTTTGACCTCATCAACCATTTGATGAACGTGCCCAAACATCATACCTTTGACATTGCCAGCCTCATTAACAGCATCCCACAATTCGTCACGATTGGTTAAACAATGATTATCAATCCATTCACTATTCATCGGGATTGGATGATGATGTAGCACGAGCATAATGTGATGCTTCGGATAATCAATAGCAGCTTGTTTAATTTGTTCAAGCTCTTCATCACTAATTGCACCGCAAATTTTCCCAGGAATTTGGGAATTTAAAAGTAACAATTGCCAATGCTTAAATAAAATACGCTTAACCGGCGTGATAGCGCCAACTGATAGCACATCATTTTGCATAGCAACTTCGTCATGATTCCCCGTAATCCAAGCAACTGGGTGTTGTTGATACCGGAAAACTTCACAACATTTTTGGTAAGATGCTTCACTGTGATCTTGAGATATATCACCAGTAATCAACGTTAGATCAACATTATGATATTGCGATGCCAATGCCTTTACAGCCGCAAAACTTTCATCACAATTGATGCCCATTAACTCTTCATTGCTCGAAAGATGAAGGTCACTAAATTGTAAAATCTGTGGATTGGCCTGCCCTAGCCTTAAAATATCTTCGTTCATGAATGCCTCGGATCCAATGTCATTACACGTCCGTCCTTAAAACAATGCTCTAACCATTGCGTTAAAAACTTATTGATTTGGTATTTCTCGTCCGGCTGTTGCATCAGCCGATTAGGATAATCATAACGTGATTTAAAATAACGGATCTGTCGACTAGCTAACACTTCTGCCATTTGGGCATCATGATAAAGCCGTACTTTTAATCGAGGTGTGAGACTGGTTGCACTTTCATCATCAATGACAACGCTTGATGCAATATTCTCTATATCAAGCACGCTCGTATACTGAGTTTGCTCGCAAACACTCAGTTGATAACATCCATTATCTAAGTGAAAAAAATAAGGTCTTTCGCTATCTAACTCGGGTAAGAGCTTGAGAATTAGTAAATAATTGTAAGAATGAGCACGATGAAGTGCCAGCATATCTGGTTGATACTTCGATTTTTTTAAACTGTTACTCGCCATAAACTACTCAGAGGATGTTCTATATCTTAAGGGCACCATTTACTCTTCAACGCTTGATGATTGAGTGCCAACCACTGAAGACCAACTATGGTAACACCATTTTGAAATTTAGATTGCGACAAATGTTCAATTGCTTCACTAACGTCCATGACCTTCGTTCTAATATCTTCTAACTCACATTCCAACCCTGCAATCGCTAATGCTTGACTGGCATCAATTTCAGCAATGTATAAATCGATACACTCGGACGTTCCACCAGGACTGACTAAATAACTCATGATTTTATCGAGACGTTGGCAATCTAAACCTGTTTCTTCTTTGAGTTCTCTTCTGGCGACATCATCTGCCAATTCGCCCTCTTCAATCATTCCTGCCACCAATTCAATCATCCATGGATTAATGTCATGCCCAAAGGCGCCCACCCGAATTTGCTCAACCATTACAATTTGGTCGCGCACGGGATCATAGGGAATAACAGCAACAGCGGTATCACGTTCAAACAGCTCTCGTTCAACTATCTTGCTCGTTCCGCCGGAAAATAACGCATGGGTGAAATAATATTTAAGCATTCGAAAGTAGCCCTGAAATACCACTTCTTTTTTAACGACGGTGACATCATTTTTCGAAAATTGCTTCATCAATCAATTTGCCTTTACAAAGATTTACATCTTAGTTGTTAATATTTAAATATAATTGTTCAGTATAACTTGAATTATGCTAGCTTAGACACCATTACTAATACCTAGTAGCAAATTGAATAGTAATGCCATGAGTTTCCATAAGAATTAGGAGATTCCTCGCATAAAATAAACTGTTACACTTGGCCACTGGTTAAGTGACAAAAAAACGCTTAGATTAAGCACAAATTATCGTAAAGACCGTTAGGATTTCAAATGAGCTCTAAATTAAATAAACTCATGTTGTCAGTAAGCTTAGGTTTACTTTCTATGACAGCGAGTGCAGATGGATTGCACCAGATTTACCAACAAGCCCTTCAAGGCGACCCTCAGATCAAACAAGCTAAAGCAAATCGTGACTCTAGCTTCGCTGCTATTAGTGAATCTCGTGCTCCTTTATTACCTCAAGTTTCTGGTTCAATTAGCCTTGGTAATCGCGGTAGTGATGCATCTGGTAGCTATGAGTGGAACTCACAGTGGACTAGTGGCGCAAACATCACTTTAACACAGCAAATATATTCTCACGGTTCTTGGTTAAGCCTTAGCTTATCTGAGAAATCAGCGTCTCGCAGTGATGCACAATTAGCAGCTGCACAACAAGGTTTGATTCTTCGTGTTGCCAATGCCTATTTTGATGTACTTAAAAATACTGACAGCCTGTCATTCGTGCAAGCAGAAAAACGCGCTATCGAACGTCAACTAGAGCAAACAAAACAACGTTTTGAAGTGGGCTTAAACGCCTTTACTGACGTTCATGAAGCGCAAGCTCAATTTGATTTATCAACAGCTAACGAAATCATGGCATTAAATAGCCTTGAAAATAGCCTTGAAGCGTTAACAGAAATCACAGGCCTTAAACACAGTGATTTAGATGCGTTAAACACAGAGTCATTTAGCGCAGCAATGCCAATGCCTGCCGTGTCTTCAGAGTGGATTAAACTCGCTGAAGAAAACAACTTAACGTTATTAGATAGTCGCTTAGCGCAAGATATCGCAAAACAGCGTATCGATTTAGCAAAATCAGGTCATTTACCTACATTAGGTGCATCTCTTAGCGCTGATAAAGATTTTAAAGGCGAAAAGACGCTTGGTGGTTCAATTGGCTTAAAGCTAAACGTACCTATCTACAAAGGTGGCGCGACAACTTCACAAGTTGACCAATCGCGTTTCGGTTATGTTGCTAGCGCACAGAAACTGGAACAAGATCACCGTAGTGTAGTGCGTAATGTTCGTAATAACTTCAACAACGTTCGTGCTTCAATCTCATCGATTAAGGCATACGAGCAAGCAGCCAAGTCTGCTGATAGTGCTTTAAAAGCAACAGAAGCAGGTTTTGAAGTAGGTACACGTACTATTGTTGACGTATTAAACTCAACGCGCCAAGTGTACAATTCAAAGCGTCAACTATCTGATGCACGTTACTCTTACATTCTGTCTGTATTAAGCCTAAAACAGACAGCAGGTACACTAAAAGAGCAAGATTTAATCTTGATTAGCAAAGGTCTTAAATAAGACTGTGCTAACGCCAGATTGCAAAAAACCAGCGTAATGCTGGTTTTTTTATGCCCTTTTTTCAATGGTAACAATTCCTTGTTCACTGCCAATAGGCAATACCTCGTTGCCCTTATTCGTTTAGTAAACCACTAAACACCATTGAATTAATCCCACCTTCATATTCATTCGCTCTTGAATATGCATCAATAACGTGACGTATGACGGGTAACACTAAAGCGTTGCAGGGCTTTAACACTAAACTATATTCGATTTCTTGAGGAGTAACCTCGATAGACGCCTTTAAGTAAAAAGCCCAAATCACGCGAATGATTTGAGCTTTACCAACTGACAAATAACACTAATTAACCTATCGATTAACGACTACTTGGGATAACAACGTCGTTAGGTGCTTTTTTGCCTCGAATAAGTTCTTTTATATCTTCAAGTACTACGTAAAAACACGGGATAAAAATAAGCGTAACAACCGTGGCAAACAACACGCCAAAGGCCAATGAAATTGCCATAGGAATAACGATTTTCGCTTGCAAGCTCGATTCAAAGATAATCGGCATTAACCCAATAAAGGTGGTTAATGACGTTAATATAATTGCTCTAAATCGCCGTGTCCCTGCATGTACTACAGCGTCTTTGATGCGAACACCTTCCTCTCGCGCTTTATTAACAAAGTCCACCATTACCAAGGAATCATTTACTACTACACCCGCCGCCGCGATAATGCCAAAAATAGACATCAAACTTATATCTAAACCAAACAATAAATGGCCTAACACCGAGCCAACCACGCCAAAAGGAATTGCAGACATAATGATTATTGGCTGTGAATACGAATGAAGCGGAATAGCAAGTAATGCAAAAATCAGCAATAAAGATAACGCGAAATTCCGGAATTGCTCAGCAACACCATCCATTTCTTCTTGAATACGACCAGCGAGTTCAGTTTTAACACTCGGGTAGAGTTTTAATAGCTGCGGCATAAAATTATCGCGAATATCTGATGCCACCTTAAAGGTTTCCACCTGCGCGCTATCAACGGTTGCCCACACACTAATAGTGCGCTGTCCATTTTCACGGCGGATACGATTAACACCATCGGTGAGCGTAATAGTCGCAACTTCCGACAAAGGCACGTAATCACCAGCTGGAGTCTTAACTAAGGTCTCTTCGATATGGCCAATTGAGCTACGTTGCTCTTTTGGATAACGCAGCATCACTTTGAGCTCTTCGGTATTGCGTAAAATACGCTGCGCTTCAATACCATAAAAACTAAAATTCACCTGTGATGCAACATCCTGTAGCGTCAATCCAAGACTAAACGCCAGTGGGTTTAGCTTAAACTGTACTTCTTGGGTGGCACTTTGACGACTGTCATTTACATCAGATACGCCTTTAAGTGTTTTCAGTTTGTTCTTAAGTTCTTTCGACGCTGCAACTAACTCTTTATCGTTATTACCTACAAGTCTAAAGCTCACATCGCCATCATCACGACCACCACCAAATAAGTTATCACTCACTGTAATGGATTTTACGCTCGGCAAGTTTGGAATAGCATCACGCCAGCGCTGGGCCACTTGAAAGGTATCAAGCGTACGCAGCTCTGGATCAGTCATTTTAACCATCACTTGACCAGCAGTACGAGAAGTCAATCGTGCATTGATGTCACTAATGGCACCAATACCTATTTCCTTTTCAATGTCTTTATCAACATCACGCAGCACTTGTTCAATGGTTTTAATGGCATCAAGGGTAGCCTGCTCCGAAGCCTGTTGTTTCATTTCAATCGAAACACGAGGGAAATCATGAGGCACTTCTGGCATACCAATATACCGAATTGCACCGCCAATGAATAAACCTGCGCTAATAATTAACACGCCAGTAAATGCCATAAAAACGGCGTAACGATAATGTAAAGCACGGGTTAAAAATGGCTGATAAGTATCATTAACAAAACGCTTCAATGAACCATCAATCTTTTCGCGGATGCTATGCATAAACCCAGTTGGTTTACCCGGCTTAATATTCATGTGAGCTAAATGAGCTGGCAAGATAAGCTTTGATTCAATCAAGCTAAAAATCAAACATAGCACAACCACATAACCAATCGCATGTGACATTGCTGAGCCAGGGCCACTGCTAATCACCATTGGCATAAAGGCAGCAATGGTTGTTAAAACACCAAAGGTTGCAGGCATTGCAACCCGCTTAACACCGCGCACCACATTATCAAGTGAGTGACCACTTCGCTCTATTTCATCACTGGCGCTTTCCCCGACGACAATGGCGTCGTCAACGACGACCCCAAGTACTAAAATAAAGGCAAAAAGGCTCGTGACATTGATTGTTTGACCAATAAATTCCATTGGCATAAAAAACAGTGCCCCTAAGAAACTTACAGGCAAACCCATCATCACCCAAAATGCGAGACGCAGACGTAAGAATAACGCCAACATTAAGAAGACTAAAATCCCCCCAGACACCATATTCTCTAACATCATGTTAAGACGACCATTGAGATAAAAAGTCATATCAACCCAAGGCTCTAGTCCAACACCTTGTGGTAGCTCTGTTCTCTTGCGTTCGATATAAGCACGGACTTGTGTAGATATTTGGGTCATCGACTGATCAGTGGATGCACCTATATAGAACGTTACCGAATTTTTACCATTAAACTTGGCGTAACGCAGTCCTTCAACAAAACCATCATTGACAGTCGCAAGATCACCCAATAATAAAATTGTGCCATCGCTTAGTGTAATAACGGGGATTTGCTCAAATTCTTGTTGATTATAGGCTTGGTTTTCAACGCGCATCGAGATGACGCCATTTTCAGCCCGTATTTGACCAGCCGACATATTCGATGAAAAAGCGCGAATAGCATTAGAGACGTCACGAAATGACAGTTGATACTCTCGTAGTTTATTTTGGTCAATTTCGACGGCAATTTCATAGGCTAAACCACTGTAAAAATCTGAAATATTAACGCTACTAAGCTGCTGTATTTCATCGTGAATACCTCGGCCTAATTCTTTAAGTTGCTTTGGCGATAAATCACCATAGAGACTAATGTACATCACCTCTTGTCGAAATTTATCACGTTTAACCACTGGGCGCTCAATGCCAGCGGGAAAACTGGAAATAGAGTCTATTTGTACTTTGACTTCATCGAGCACCTCTTGCATGTCAAACTCGTTGTTGACTTCAATCCACGCACTGGCGACATTTCGATTTGAATAACTAATAACACGCTTTAAGCCTTGAATTGATTCGAGAGACTCTTCGATTTTTACCGTAATGCCCTCTTCGACTTCTTGCGGAGCAGCCCCTAGATAAGGAACACTAACAGAAATCCAATTAGTTTCTTCCAATGGGAACATTTGTTTGCGCACAATGAACGACGCGAAAATACCGCCAATAATAATGAAAAACATTAATAGGTTGGCCGCTACGCTGTTACGGGCAAACCAAGCAATAATGCCTGTTTCTTTTGTGTCCATTAGTTAGCCTCACTTGCTGATGTGTTAGCGGCTATTGATTCTGCTTGTCCCATAACCGTTAGCGCCATCCCTTCAACAGGTACGTCTAATGCGCTGACAATGAGTTGGTTATAGTTATTTAAATCACCTGAAATAATGACATTCTCACCTTGCTGACGAATCACGTTAACGGCTTCAAAATGCAAGGCATTGTCTTTGTTCACAAACGCTAAACCCCGTTCTTCAATCAAATGGCGCGGAACTATTGCCGCACTTGGTAACGTCAAGCCATCAATCTGTGCCGTCACATAACTACCAAAGCGCAGTGGCTGTGCTAAATCATAAGGCGCGTCAACTTGCGCAACTAAATAGTTCATCCGTGATTTACTATCAATGAGTCCTTCATTACGCACAATTTTTCCCTGCCATGTCATCAAGTGACCATTGAAGGTTCCTGACAATGTCACCTTAGAGTCAGTGCCATGATTAATCAAAAATTGCATATCCTTATCAGCAATTGGTAAACGAATTTCACCCACATCAGTACGTGAAATTTGTCCTAACGAACTACCAGCGCCGACAAAACTGCCTAAACCAACATTTTTATTTTCAATAATCGCGTCATATGGCGCGATGATTTCAGTGCGCTCTAAATTACGCTTAGCACGTGATACGCCAGCGGTTGCAGCGCGAACACGTGCAACTTCCTGAGCAAGCTGTGGTTTACGTAGCCCTAATTCTGATGGGCTTGCATTGGTAATTTGCTGCCATTCACGTTCAGCGACATGGCCTTTTGCTTTTTCTTGTTGGAGTGACGCGCGTGCCGATGCCAAATTAGCTTGCGCTTCAATTAATTGGGTCTGATAGTCGCTATCGTCAATCCACGCTAATACATCGCCCGCTTTAACACGACCACCACGAATAAACGCTGGTGCAAGTTTGGTTATCTTGCCGCCGACTTGTGCCACTAATATAGTCTGCTCTTTGGCCATCACCATGCCTTGCGATTTAACCTTCATCGTTAACTCACCAACATTAACCGTTTGAGTTTTAACAACCGGAATAAATGCTTTAGGTTCTTTTTCTTTTGGCGCTTCCTTCATGGCAACAAATACCGCTGCAATCGCAATGGTTCCTAGCAATATGATAATAGGAAGTATTGTTTGTTTTTTAGTGGCCATCATGGCTCCTAGCGTGACGAAAATAATTGGACGAAATATAGCAAATTAAACCATATGGTTTTGCATAGAAGTTTCGTGAAGTTGTAAGAAATTGTAATGAAGAAAAGGAAGAAAGGAAACACTGAGCGAATGCCCAGTGCCTCAAAGCTGTAAATGATAATTACTTAGCTTTTATACCAAAGAACATGGTGTAAAAAACAGGAACAAACACTAAGGTTAAGACAGTCGCGAAACCTAACCCAAACATAATGGTCACGGCCATTGATTGAAAAAACACATCGAATAATAATGGGATCATGCCAAGAATAGTTGTTATCGCAGCCATCGCAACTGGCCGCACACGACTAGCACCCGCCATTAGCACGGCATCAAAAGGTTCAAGTCCAGATCCAAGCTCAATATTGATTTGATCAACTAATACAATGCCATTTTTAATCAGCATTCCTGACAAACTCAATAACCCAAGTAACGCCATAAAGCTAAACGGTGCTTGCATCACGAGTAAACCACCAGCGACGCCAATTATAGCCATCGGCACTGTTACCCAAATCACCAATGGTGCACGAATGGAGTTGAATAAGAATACCGTTATCATAAACATTGTGAGGTAACCTAATGGTAATCCCCCCATCAATGCTTTTTGCGCCGTGGTAGAGCTTTCATATTCGCCACCCCACACCAATTGATAACCGCGAGGCAATTCAATCGCTTCAATTAATGGACGAACTTGATTAAAGACTTGGGCTGCTGTGCCATCGCCTAACACGTCATGATCCGCTTTTACGGTAATGGTGCGTTTGCGGTCCCGGCGCATAATAATAGGATCTTCCCACTGCGTTTCAAACCCATCAACCACCTGACTCACTGGTATGTAACGTCCTAGGCTACGGCTATAAATTTGCAGCGCCTCTAAACTATCAATAGACAAGCGTTCTTGATCAGGTGCTCGCGCGACAATCGGCAGCATTTGCGTACCATCGCGATATAGGCCAACGGCTTTGCCGGAATAACTCACCAATAACAATTCATCAAGATCAGCTTTGGTAATACCAACGCGCCTGCCTGCCGCTTCGTTAAATAATGGACGAATTGTCTTACTGCGCTGACGCCAATCATGCCGTACGTTATGGGCATCAGGATTATCCAACAGCACTTGTTTGGCTTGAGCGGCCAAACCACGAAGCACATCAGGATCTGCTCCAGAAAAACGTACTTCTAGTTTCGACTCAACCGGTGGTCCAATTTCCATTGGTTTAATTTTTGATAACGCATTTGGAAAATTGTCTCGTAGGTATTCGCGTAAATCATTCATAATAACCAGTTGTTGATCGCGATCTTCTGCCCGCACAATGAGTTGACCGAACGCCGGATAACTTTTCTCTGGGCCATAAGTCAGCATAAAGCGAAGTGCACCCTGCCCAACTGTTGATGTCACTTGTGTTACGCCTTTTTGCGTTAACAAATGTTCACTGATCTTTGCGATATCTTTTTGGGTTTCACGAATATCTGAGCCCTGATAACGCCATAAATCAACGTAAAACATCGGGGTATTCGACGCAGGGAAAAATGATTGCTTTACTTGACCAAAACCAATGACTGAAAGCACAAGTATTGCAATGAGTGATAAAGCTGAAATCGCTTTAAACCGAATACATAACGTCACAAAGCGCTTGTAGAATACAAACATTGCGCCTTTATATGGATCTTGGTTATCAGTGTCTTGCTGAGGTTTATCATTGGTAAACAATAAATTGGCAAAAAATGGCGTTAACGTTACTGCAGTAATCCAACTCAGCATTAACGAAATTAGCAATACCCAAAACAAACTACCTGCAAATTCTCCGGTGGAGTCAGACGATAAACCAATGGGTGCAAATGCAGTTACCGCAATCACTGTAGCGCCAAGTAATGGCCATTTAGTTTGTTTGACAATATCACTCGCCGCTTGGGCTGTCGTTCGCCCTTTTTTCAGACCAATCAGGATCCCTTCGGTGACTACAATGGCATTATCCACTAGCATCCCCAGTGCAATAATCAATGCACCTAATGAAATACGCTGCAAATCAATCGCCATCAGTTTCATAAAAATGAAACTACCAAAGACTGTAATAACCAGAATCAGGCCAATCAATAAACCACTTCGCGGCCCCATGAACACAAGTAACACCAAAATCACGATAGCAACAGCTTCAACAAGGCTTAAGATAAAGCCCGATACCGAATTTTCAACTTCAACAGGTTGGTTATAAACCGTATCGATATCTAACCCAAGTGGCTTAAAATAAGCTAATTGTGTAAGACGCTGTTGTAAATTCTCACCCACTTCCACCACGTTAACGCCACTAGCAAATGACACGCCAATAAGTAGTGCAGGTTTTTGATTGTACTGTGTCACGTGCTGCGGAACTTCACTGTATTGACGGCTCACATCGGCAACATCACCTAAATAGATCAGCTCACTGGCGCCGGGCGCTGAGATAATTAGTGATTCTAATTCTTTAACTTTAGTAAATTCTCCCGTTGAGTGAAAACGAATAGACTCTTGACCAACTTTGATCTTTCCCGCATTTGAAACGGTATTTTGGCTACGTAATAATTCAAAGATACTCGCCTGTGGAATACCTAGAGAAACCAGTTTACTACGAGATATTTCAACAACGACAAGCTCTTGCTGAGTACCAGCAACATTGACTTTATTAACCCCATCAACCAACACTAGCTCACGGCGAAGATAGTCTGAAAAATCTTTGAGTTCCTCGTTGCTATAACCATCACCAGTAAGCGCTAGCATGACGCCAAAAACATCACCAAAATCGTCTTTAACTTGTGGGGGATTAACACCTTGAGGAAAATTACCGGCTAAATCGTTAACTTTACGGCGAACTTCATCCCATATTTGACGAAGCTCCTGCTTACGATATGTTCCTTTCATTTCAACGATAATTTGCGATAAACCCGGCGTTGAAATTGATCGAATATTTTTAATATAGGGTAATTGTTGTAAGGCGTTTTCTATTGGATAGCTAACTTCTTCTTCTACTTGCAGCGGACTGGCACCAGGGTAACTGGTAATAATCATTGCTTCTTTAATGGTAAATTCAGGATCTTCCAAACGACCTAAATCTGAATAAGAAACAATGCCCCCTAATAACAGCAGGACAGCAAACATCCAACTAATGACTGAATTTTTAATCGATAACTTTGCGATATCCATTATAGGCCTCGCTCACGAGACCATGCGCGAACAACATCACCTTCCGATAAATAATGCGCGCCAGCGCCGACAATTTTTTCATCGCCGCTAAGACCACTTTTAATGATAATGCCATTGCCTGATAAGCTTCCAACGTCTACAGCGCGATGTTTCACTGTCATATCATCGCTAACAACCCAGACAAAACGCTGCGCGGTTTCACTTTGCTTATCGTCCGCAGCAAAGACTGCTGAAACGGGGATCACTACTTGACTATAATCTTGGTGAGTAACTTGAGCTAAGTCAGCAAACAAAGTACCAGACATTCCCGGCAAAATATTATCTTGCTCAGTGAGTTTAAGGGTAAAAACAACTTTAAATGTGCGCGTAGCGGCGTCAGCTTGCGCGTCCCACTCTTTGACGGTGACGTTAAATGTTTTATCAGGCAGTGAATCAAAGACCACACTCGGTGAATAACCGGTCTCTTTATTGATAATGGCAACTAATCGCTCTGGCAGTTGAATTGACACATCAACGCTATCAACATTTTGCATATTTAGTATCACTTGTTGTGCTTGTACATTCTGAAGATTCTCAGCATATATCTTTGCGATAACGCCATCATAAGGCGCATACAATGACGTATATTCTAACGCTGTTTCCGCACTGTTTAGGTTTGCTTGGGCAACCAATAGGTTTGCTTGTGCTTCATCATATTGCGCTTGGGATGCAAGCTTTCTATCTCGTAATTGTTTTGCTCGTTCAAACTGCGACTTAGCCAATGCATGTCGTGCTTTGCGATCATTGACTTGAATTTTAAAATCACGGTCATCTAATTTGGCCAGTAACTGCCCTTTAGTTACGCGATTTCCTGCTTTAACAGCAAATTCTTTCAATTCACCACTGACTCGAAATGCCAAATGACTGTCTTTATTAGGCTCAACTTGCGCGGGAAATTGTCGGATGCTGCCTTGAGTCAATCCTCCCACGTCAACAATCTTAACCATGGGTGGAAACGTTTCTTGTGGGGTAGTCTCAGCATTATCACAAGCTGACAGAAATAGAGAAGATAAAAATACCACAGCAATGCTTTTACGGCGGCTAAATTGGCTAAACATGCGCAAAATCCTAATAGTATGACGACAGTAGACAATTGTATCTTGCTTGTGAAAGTAATAAAATTTATATAAAGTTATCAACATCATAAATTTTATTTATACGATATATTTTTAACGATGACATTAGAACAACTTAAAGCACTTCATAACATTGTTGAGCTAGGCACTATTCAAGCTGCGGCTGACGCACTCCACAAAACACAGCCAGCCATCTCAATGGCGATTAAGAAACTTGAGCAACAATATGGCTTTCCCTTGCTTGATCGATCTCGCTATCGCTTAACATTAACGCCCCAAGGAAAAATTTTCTACCGTCAAGCAAGAGGGTTACTATTAAGCGCAGAGCAACTAGAGTCCGTTGGTAAACATCTAGCGCAAGGTCATGAAGCCGTATTTCGTATCGGTTATGATCCTATGTGCGATAGTCAATTCATCATTGATATCTTGGCGAGTTTTCAGCATCAGTTTCCAACCACAAGTTTCGAGTTAATTGCAGGCTCAAGGTTTTCGTCACTTGAACAACTTAATAACAATGAAGTTGATATTACTTTTGGTGCTTGGTTTCATTTATTTCACGCCATTGGCGATTATTTAACATTGCCCGTTGAAGAATTTGAGATTGTTGTTGTGGCATCACCACAATTTTTAGCAGGTAAATCCATCAACTGCCTTTCAGATCTACACCAACAACCGACTGTCACTATGATTGAAAGCAGTTTGAGTTTTGATAGTGAACAAATGGGCGCTCATAGTGCCAAACCTCTGGTAAAAACAAAGGACGCTCAAACCCTCAAAGCACTATTAATCGCAGGAATGGGCACAGGGTTCATTCCCAAATCTCGAATTCTCGATGAGTTGAAACAAGGATTATTACAAGAGATTCATCTCGATGATTTTGAGAAAAGTCTAAACGGTGAAGTACGTGCCATTATCAAAGAGGATAAAGTCTTGGGCCCCGTTGGTCAGATGTTTTGGGAACGGATAAAAACGATAAATTTGCCAACAGTTTAAAATTCAGTTTCGATTAAGTTAGCTACGTTAAGATGAATTCATATGCTATCTCATTGGAGAATATTTATGAGCAACTTAATAACAAAATTATCCGTTACTGGTTTAATTTCAACGTCGTTATTCTTATCGCCGGCTGCATTTGCAGGCCATCAAGTGAATCATCATTCGAACTATAATGGTCATCACAAGAAACATTACAAAAGCCATAAACGTCATCATCACAGTAAGCATCATCATGTAAAACACCGCTACAAAAATCACCGTAAACATCGTCACAATCATACAGGTGAAATAATTGGCGGCATTATTGGCGGTGTCGTCATAGGCAGTATTCTTAGTGATTCATCGTCTCATCATAATACGCATGTAACGACAACCTATTCTAAGCCCCATTACGGTCACGGTTATCGAACAACGATTTATCAGCCACCAGTTGCGGTTAACAAAACAATTATTGTTAACAATACGCCGACGCAAACTTACCGTGTCTTAAATGGAACAGATTGTTATCTAGTGAATTACAATCAAGCCGGCAGTGAAGTGTTAACTCAAGTGCCTGGCGTTAATTGTGGTTTCTAAACCATCAATCATTGCGGCGCCGTTAACATTAAGCGGCGCCAAATTTTACTTACCTTATCACGCTGCTCGGCAAATTCTTTTTCATCTGTTTGGTTCTTTAAATCATTAAGCACTAATCGATGCCCTTTATGACGATAGTCTTGGTACGCTTGGCTTAACGTTTGTTGCTCTTCCAGACTGATAAGTTTCAAAACTTTTGCTTGTTTAAAGATACTTACATTATCACTAAAGCGCGTTAATTCCGGATGGAGCTCGCTATATCCAAGCACGAGAAATTGCGCAATAAACTCAATGTCTGCAATACCACCGTTATCTTGCTTTAAGTCGAAAACGTCATCTGAGCCTTGCGTGAGATGGTCTCGCATTTTGACGCGCATTTTTGCCACATCTCCTTGTAAAGTCGCTCTATCACGAGATTTGCAAAGAATTCCTTCACGAATAGATTTGAATTTTTCTTTAAGCCATAACGATCCGCACACCACACGTGTTCTCACCAACGCTTGATGCTCCCAAACCCACGCTTCACTGTGCTGATAATCTACAAAAGAATCAATGTGAGTTACCATTAATCCTTTACTACCAGACGGGCGAAGTCGCATATCCAGTTCATACAAAATGCCTGACACTGTGCGTGTATTAAATAGATGTAAAATACGTTGAGCAAATTTTAGATAAAAATGTGCGCTATCAATTTCTTTGTTGCCATCCGTCATGGTGCCGCTAACGCCACTATGCACAAATACTAAATCCAGATCAGAGCCGTAACCTAGCTCAAAACCGCCTAACTTACCGTAACCAATAACAGCAAACCCTTTATTATCACCTTCAAATTGTGGCGTTCCGTACCGCTGAGTCAGTTGCTGCCATGCAATATCAATGACGTGCTCTACAATACTTTGTGCCAACGCGGTTAGATGGTCGCTAACGGTCATCACTTCCATTGCACCCGTTACATCCGCTGCTGCAATACGTAGTTGTTGACATTGCTTATGTTGGCGTAAGCCTTCCATCACTTGTTCTAAATCTTCAGGCGGAATTCGCATTAAATATTGGTGCAGTTGCGCGCCGTATTCATCTAATGGCGTCGGGCTATATAATGATTTTGGGTCTAGTAGTTCATCAAGTAAAATAGGATGCAATGTTAATTGCTTACTAATCCAATCACTTGCTTTACATAGAGAAACCAGTTGCTTTAACGCTCCAGGATTTTCTAATAGCAACTCTATATAGGCGGTTCTGGTGGCGATCGTTTTTAAAATATTAGCAATTTTACGAAATAACCCATCGGCCCCCTCTTCACTGATCAGCCCACCCACTAACAAAGGTAATAATTTAGCCATTGCTTCTTGACCGCGCACACCGACACGGCGCTTTTCAAGTTCTGATTTTAAGGCCATAATTTCGCTAAACAGCGGTTGAGGACAGCAACATCCCAATTCAAACAGCACAGATTCACCATCAAAAGACTCATCCGCATTACATACTACGGTCAGTAATTCTTGTTCTTTAGAGTCAATTGAGTCTTCTTCATCATCCTGACCAATAACATTGGCAAACTGCTCTTCGATGATCTGCATATGATGACCAAGGGTCGCTCGATAGTCATCTTGCGTTTGATGCCTTGTGACCCAGAGTAAGCGCTGCCAATCTAATTCATTATCAGGTAAAGTTTGGGTTTGTTTATCATCAATTTGCTGTAGCGTTTGCTCACTCAACCGCAAAAATAAATAACTACCTTTTAAAGCGTTACAATCACTTTTAGTAATAATTTCCAGCGATTCTAGTCGTTCTAAGATGATTAGAAGAGATTGGTTTTGTAATTGTGGCTCTCGTCCTCCTCGAATCATTTGAAACACCTGCACGATAAATTCAACTTCACGAATACCGCCACTGCCAAGCTTAATATTATCAACTAACCCACGACGTCGTACTTCGTGAGTGATCATCATTTTCATTTTACGCAGTGATTCAATGGCACTAAAATCAATGTAACGTCTGAACATAAATGGACGGATCATGCTTTTTAGTTCACGACTAAAACTATCTTCACCGCCCAATATTCGAGATTTCACCATCGCATACCGTTCCCAATCTCGCCCTTGCGATTGATAGTAGTCCTCTAGTGCAGCATAACTCGCCACTAACGGCCCAGAGTTACCAAAGGGACGTAATCTCATGTCAACTCGATAAACAAAGCCATCTACCGTTGTTTTATCCAAAGCATTAACTAATTTTTGGGCAAGTTTCACGAAATATTGCTGATTGTCAGTACTACGTCTACCGCCTACCGTTTCACCGTGGTTAGGAAATGTAAAAATAAGATCGATATCTGATGAAAAATTAAGTTCATGACCGCCTAATTTTCCCATCCCCAATATCATTAATGGTTGAATATTTCCGTCACTGTCGTGAGGTAATCCCCAAGTTTTTTCAAGCAGTTTGCTTAACGCATCTCGCGCGCCAATAATCAGAATTTCAGCGAGTTCAGATACATCAATAAGAGACTGTGTTATGTGTGTATGCTGGCCTAAATCGCGCCAAGCAATAACTACTTGAAAGAAATTGCGCACATCACGTAAGCATTTTTCAAGCTCAGGTTCTGTCGTAACAGCCTTAATGAATTGTGCGAAGCGTCGCTCTATATGGGGTTTAAGTTCATCACAATATAATAAGCCATTTTGTAAAATGTCGGTTGCCCATTGAGGATTCCTGATCAAGTGGCGATGACCAAAATCACTTAATGCACAAAATTCACCCAATTGGTCAAGATAATGTGAATCTATACTGGCAATGTCATCTTTATAGACTATTTTAAAGTCTTCGATACGCTGTTGTTTTAATAATAATAATTGAGAAGGCAAAGAGTTAGTGTTATTCGCGGCCATTATTGATAACATCCGTTGATCTAAAAATTTAGTTGATAAATATAGACATAATATGTCATTACTGCTACAACTGACGCTTCACATTCAAGCGACGGTTTAGTGTGACTAAGTTAATCGTTACCATATCATTGAAGAGGTTCATATGGCAGGTAAGCCCTTAAAAATAATGTTAATGCTGGTATTTTTTGCATTGCTAGGTGGATGTTCCGATCCGCTAGACGATGCAATAACCAACTTAACACAAACCAATGAAAGTAAACTTAAGACTTTAGAACGGCAACTGATTGGCAAGCAGATTAGAAATGCAACGCTCATTGGTGAATATGCTCCTATTCTTGAAAAGTCACGTCCAGAGTTATCCCCACTCATTAAACAGTTAGTGCTTGATTCGACGCCTGAAGGCCCAATGTATCAAGGGCTAAAAAAGCGCGTTGCAGATTCAGTTGTTGCATCGAATTTTGTTTCAAAAGATGAACAAGCGCAAGAGCTAACTAATATTAGTGAAGCCCTTAGCCCAGTACTCTTCAATGATGCATTAAGTGATGTTGTTAATGTGTTGGCGGATATGTCAAATGGCGCGCTTGCCCGTGTTAACGCGCTGAGCCAACAGCAAAGTCAACAAGCTAACAGCAGTGAAGACTTTGGCGTCGGTTCACAGTTGGTAGGTAATCCCAATTACGGTACCTGGAATAACAATAATGGCATGTCGTTCTGGGAATGGTATGGCATGTATGCGCTGATTTCTAACCTATCAAGCCCGATTTCGTTTGACCGTTGGGGTCGCTATCGTGGTTATAGTTATTACAATGACTATGGTCGCTATCGCTACAGCTCACCAAAACAACGAAAAAAACACAGTGATGTTTGGAAAAAGACTAATAAGAAATTCAGCACAGGATCTCGCTATTCAACACCATATAGTAAATCTCGTGTTGGAAGTAGCCGTTTATCGCGTCAAAGTTCGCAGGCTAAAACGGCTGCCGGAAAAGGTTTTAGTAGTAGTAGTAATAGATTCAAACAAACACGCTCGACATCGAGCTATGCAAATAATTCAAGTTTCAGAAACAGCCGCAGCAGCACTTCTCGCGGCTCAAGTCGTGGCAAATAATAGGATTGATAACTATGGAACAATTACAACTATTAATAAATCATGAGCCAAACCTGTTGGTTATTTTGGCCATTGATTTAACTATCGCTATTGTTTTGCTTTATACGATGCGATTCATCTCTGGCCTGTGGGCTGGTGTTAATACTACTGAAGAGCTCGCAAGCAAAGACAATTTTGCCTTTGGCATTTCATTAGCAGGTAGCCTACTCGCGTTAGCCATAGTGTTAACCGGCGCTATCACAGGTGAAGCAGGCACAAGCTTTACTCAAGAAGCAATTGGTATGAGCCTTTATGGCGTTGTCGGCTTAATATTAATTAAACTAGGCCGTGTCGCCCATGATAAATTTGCCTTATCTGGGTTAGATAAGGTTGCACACATCAAAGAAGGTAACGTGAGTGTTGCTATTATCGATGCAGCAGCGCTTGTAGCAACTGCACTAATTATTCGTGCAACGCTGTTATGGGCCAATGATTTAACCGTAGACACGTTCATTGCGATCCTTAGTGGATTTGTCATTGCACAAGCACTATTAATTGCGGTGACCCGTTTACGTGAATCTGCTTATCGTAAGAATAATCAAGGTAGTCAATTCCAAGACGCTATTGCTGGCGGTCAGATCGCCTTATCAATTCGCCATGCCGGATTTTTGATTGCAACAGGATTTACATTAACTGCCGCATCTAACTTCTTAATTTACGTTCCTCAAGGTTATGTTGAGAACGCATTAGGTTGGTTGTTATTTGGCATTGTGATGGTTGCACTACTTTACGTATTAGTACCGCTTGTTAAGAAGCTCGTTCTATCACGCATCAATTTAACTGAAGAAGTTGACCATCAGCATAATATTGGCGTTGCCTCATTGGAGTTTGTTATCAGCATTGCTGTTGCACTTATTCTAATGGCATTAATGTCTTAATCAGCCCCTTTGGCTAGGTGAGCCCTCACCTAGCCATGATATTTATTACAGGCTCTATCTTGAATTCAACGGCAACACAAAAACCGTCAGCAAGACTCTTTGATGATGTTCTACTCATCACCATTATGGCAGTACTTGCTGGCTGTGGTTTAATCTACGAATATCTACTCTCACACTATGCTGGCCGAGTTATTGGCGCAGTAGAATCAGCAATTTATACCATGATAGGTATCATGATAGTGTCGATGGGCGTCGGCTCTTTTGCTGCTCGTAAAATCAAATGTGCTTTTAGTGGATTTGCCTGGCTAGAATTAATTATCGCTATTATGGGTTGTAGCGCTATTCTCGTCATATCAAGTGCGATTGCTGCGGTGCAACTTTTACCACAAATTATTGCACAAACATTCAATTTGCCACCGGATGCAGAGGTACAAGGCGGTTTTTTCGGTGTGCTGTATGACATAACGCATTACAGCCCTTATTTCTTCGGCGCTGTTCTGGGTTTATTTATTGGAATGGAAATTCCGCTTATCGCGCGGATCCGTGAATTTGTTCACAAACAACATTTAGTGCACAACGCAGGTACTATTTATGGTGCTGACTATATTGGCGCGGGCATCGGTGCTGCAATTTGGATAACCATCATGTTATCCCTCGAAATCAATCTAAGTGCGAGTATTACTGCCAGTGCAAATCTTATCGCTGGTGTCGTATTTTGGCTGAGATATAGACAACACATTCGCTTTAAGTACCTACTGTTAATTGGTCACATTGCCTGCGCATTTTTAGTCGCTGCTATTTTTAGTCACGGTGGCCAATGGGCTAAGTCGTTTAACAATTTGCTGTATTTAGACAAAGTTGCTCATCACCAACAAACACGCTATGCGCAAGTTGTACTAACTGAACGTCAGTTACCTCATCATAATTTCCCGATGGTTAGCCTATACCTTAATGGTCGTCTTCAGTTTGCTCAAGATGATGAACATATTTACCATAAGTTCTTGGTTTATCCTGCTATGGCAGCGTCAGCACGCCATGATAATGTACTAATTATCGGTGGAGGAGATGGTTTGGCCCTGCGCGATGTTTTAGCGTGGTCACCCAAACAGGTTACCTTGATGGATCTAGATAGCGACGTTGTTGCGCTGTTTAAAGAGCCCCATCAGCATCTTAATAAGCATTTAGCTGACAACATTAAGCGCCTCAATAATGATTCTCTTAATGATGACCGCGTGACTATAATTCACGCAGATGCCTACAATGGTACGGATTTGCTGATTGGTGAAACTGCGCGCTTTGATACGATAATAATCGATTTGCCGGATCCGTCGCACCCTGATCTTAATAAGCTTTACAGCCGAACTTTTTATTTAAAGGTTAAACAGCTACTTTCAAATGACGGCGTAATGGTAGTTCAGTCTACTTCACCGTTTCACGCTAAAAAAGCATTTATGAGTATTGCAAAAACCATTAAGTCAGCGACGTTTAAAGATGTAGAGCAATACAACTTTAATGTTCCTAGCTTTGGTCAATGGGGCTGGACGATAGCGACAAGGAGTGGGTTGTCTGCAAGACAACGACTCATTCAACAACCTAACATGCAACCATTTGAAACTTGGCTAACTCCACAATTAATTCAAGCAAGCTTTGAGTTTTCACAGGGGTTTTATCAACAAATGGATGAAATTAAAGTAAATGAACTTGGCAGCTTTACACTTTATCGCTACCATCAACAAGCGTGGGAATCGCAGCAAGGAAACAATAACAGCTGGTATCAAAATCAATAAAATCAGCTGAGATCGTCGTTTATGTAAAAAGATTGAAATAATTGTTTGACATATTATGTCTAACAATCTAAATTACAAACTCAAGACATATTATGTCGCAAAGGAAATGTTATGAATATCCATTTAATTGCTAATCATTTAAACGAACTCGCAGACAATAGCGATACAGGTTTTACATTCGACAGCTTACCAATTGCTGGTGAAGTTGATGTATTACAAGTAACTATTACAGGACGTGAAGAAATTCCAATCTTTGTTTCTGTTACCGACGATCAAATTTTGTGTATTGCTTACCTTTGGGGTGAAGAAGAAGTTAAGCAAGACACACGCGGCGAAATGCTTGAAGCCATGGTTGAGATGAACATCCCAATGCCATTGTCTTCATTTTCAAAAATTGACGACAAATATGTCATTTTTGGTGCCCTTTCTGTTAATTCTTCATTACACGATGTAGAGCATGAGCTCAGTGTATTAAGTGACAACTCACTTGAAGTTATTAACGAAATGGCCGATTACTTACTGTAACCAATTAACAATCCCACGGAGAATCATTATGAGTATTTTTAGTAAAATTATTACAGCCATACGTGGCGGTGCTAGTGAAGCAGGTGAAGCGATTGTTGATGCAAACGCTACACGTATTTTTGCACAAGAAATTAGAGATGCAGAAAACCATTTAACAAAAGCCAAACGTGACCTAACAGGTATCATGGCAAAACAAATGCAAGCTAAGCGCGAACTAGACCGTATTAACCGCTCAATCACAGAGCACGAAGGTTATGCAACAACGGCACTAAATCAAGGCAACGAAGCTTTGGCGTTAGAAGTTGCTGAAAAAATTGCAGGCCTAGAAGCTGAACTTGCAGAGCAACAAGCATCGTTTGATAACTATGAAAAAGGCGCAATTCGTCTTAAAGACTTAGTGAAAGGCACTGAACGTCAGCTAGCTGATTACCAGCGTCAACTAAGCATGGTAAAGACAACTGAGAGTGTTCAAAAAGCAACGGCCGCTATTACTGATAACTTCAGTAACAGCAACTCAAAGTTATTAAATGCAAAACAATCTCTTGAGCGTATCAAAGAGAAACAACAAGACTTTGATGATCGCATGCAAGCGGCAGATGATTTAGCTGCTGAAGGTAGCGACCAATCATTAAAAGATAAGTTAGCTGCTGCTGGTATTGGCGAACAACAAACTAGCGCCAACAGCGTATTGGATCGTTTAAAGTCTAAACAGGGGTAAATTATGGGATTTTTTGGCAAACTATTTGGGTCTTCTTCTTCAGAGAAACCAAAACGCACCTTAGAGAAGCCGGAACAACTTCGAACTGGTGACATCATTACCCTTGATGATAGTTTTGCCCTGCCCGCGCTGCTGCGTGGGCAATCCCTTGAAATAAAGCAAGTCAATACCTATGAATACGAACGTAATAAAACCGTTGAATGGGTATTGCAAGGCTCCACAGATGACATTTTATTTTTATCAGTAGAAAATGACGATGTACAAACCCTAGTATTTTCCCTTAAAATAAGCCGCGATATCGTCGGTCAAATATTTGATTTAGACGAATTTTCGAAGCTATTCGATGAGCCCGGCAATGCCGAGCTTACCATAAAGAATATTCCAGCACAGTTCAGCCAGTGGGCAGGACAGCATTACCGTCAAAGTGAATTTGCGCAATTTGGCTATTTTCACAATGTAGATCATCGCCAACAGCGTCTAAAAGAAGATGATGGTGAGTCATTCGAGCGTTACGGCGCTGAATCAGATGATGAACAGTACGGCATTGAAGCTGAAGTATATGAGGGTGGCGAAACCGATGTTGTATTAACGCTACGACGTCCAATAACCGATATTAGGCAATACTGGCCTAAAAGTTAGCCGGTAAATACATAAGAACATTATGAGCGATAAAAAAACAGATAACGACGACAAACTCCCCCTTAAATGGCGTGGTGCTACAAAAGCAATCAAAGCAACACAAGTTGCTTTTGATATGGATGAAGCAATTCAGTATGAAATACGTCGCCAAGCATTGGAAGATGGCATTAGCCCATCGGATCAAATCAGACATATCCTTGGCTTACCGTGCTCACGTCGTCCTAAACGACCCCGTTTAACTGTTTCATTAAGCCCAGATGACTATCAGCTATTAGCTGATAAATACGACTTGTCCCCTGAGCAACAATTAGAAATTAAAAAGATAGTTGTTGATGAACTGACTCAGTTCGCCAAACCCCAAAAATAAGGAAGTTAACTCGTGCATTTACATCACGTAGACGAATATGGCGTTAAGAATTACAAAACCCGCTATCTCGCATTAATGGGTGTTGCTGTTGTTTATTTAATCATTGCAGTTGGTGCCGGATTATTGCATCACTTTGAAGGTCAAAATCCAGATTCAAATATTGGTACATATGGGCAAGCCTTTTGGGTGCTTATCATGGCAAGTTCGACCATTGGTTTTGGTGATTTCTATCCCACGACTTTTGGTGGTTACGTTATCGTAACCATCATGTTCTATATTGGGGTCGGTATGATGGGTTATATAGGTGCGCTCATCGCGTCAAAAATTATGGGTTTTTCTGATACTAATGTTAAAAACCGTGAATTACGCCGTCAAAACGCGCAAATTTTGGAAGAAATTCGCGCAATTCGAGAAGACATCAAAAAATAATATTAAATTAGGGTCTGTTGCTACTTGTAGATCAACAGACCCTAGCGCCCTACTCTCTCCAGTAGGGTGTTAGTTTCAATGCTTGCTTACGAGATTGCTCCATCGCATGTAATAGCGACGCTTCCTTTCTATCGAGCCACTTTTGAATGTCCCCGTCATCGTTTAATTTGTCTTTGCGTAATAACTGACGAATAGGTTCAAACTGTAATAATTGATCTATGCCATACGTAATATCTATCCAAGGCGCCCTGAATTTTTGACGGTCCGATTCTTCGAACATTTCCCCAACGCACAAACCCACTTTAAAATTATGTAATAGATTAAATCGTTGGGCTAAGTAATCTTGATAGGTCAAATCCATATCGAATGGCAATGATTGCTGAATAAGGTTCCAGTCATTCTCAAGTAAAGACGACGCTTTCTTTCGCAACAGTTTCGTTTGAAACTTCTCAAGACTCGGTAAAGGCTGTTGTTGCCAAGGCTTGAAGAATAACCACTGCATAAGTCTACTTACTAACGCTGTATGTTGTTCATTATTGAAGAGCGACACCAACGCATCAACACTAGGTAGACTAGCCAACTCATCTTCGAGTAGTGAAATAACATGCGCCTGAGCATCTAACTTTTTTAGCTTATGGCCTTTATTATCAAGTAATTGTTCGATGCGGCGAAAATTATCAATAAAAGCAAGTTCTTCCATCAGCCAAAATAACGACTTAGTTAGTTGTTTGAGTTGGTCGTCATGGAAATACTCACTATAGATTTCATTTGCTTTTATAATTAACGACAGTGCTTTGCGGATTTCTACAATGGCATCGTAATTACCTTGTTCAATAAATACTTCGATATGACGTTGCCAGTGTGCTAGTCCATGATTAATCGCCTTTATATAAGCTGTTTCTAAGGTGTCATCATGGCTAAGTTTAACGGTACCGAGCGAACTCACCTCATGGCGCTGATTTTTGGCAAGCATATAACCACGAGCTGCCTTACTATCAACACCAAAACGAACGCTGGTTCCCTGAGACAATGCCTGAGCCAAATCGAAAATTAATTCAGGCTTCCCTTTTACCAGTTCAAGTTCAACCTCATGAACGGCAACTTCTCTGTCGCCACTGGCAATCACACCTTTATCTAACACCATTTCAACGACAGCGCCGTCAGCGTAAACCATCATAAAACCTTGGCGCTTAAAATTAGTCGAGAATAGCGGCGAGATTTCATTGCTCAATGCATTTAAATCCGTGTCTTTTGGCCAAATCTGTTGCGGGAATAAGTCAAGTTGTGGTGTGCGAGTCGCAATATCAATATTATATTCTGGTCGCTGATGCAATCCACCGATCACTTCACCAGCCGTTTTAATGGTCTGCTCAATATGCTGATCATTAACTCTTATACGCAGCCCCATATCCCATTGTCTTAATTTTTTATCCGGCGTATCAAAATAGATATTTTCTAAGTCAAACTGCTGATTTATTAGCTTAACGTCCTGTTTGTTTGAGAGATCTTTTAGCGTTTCTTCAATATCATTTGAAACAATAAGCTTGATCTCAATTTCATGTTGCATTTTTTTTCCAGTAAATAATAGTTGTAATAAAACCGTCACATAAGCGTCATATAATTTCGCCGTTCCTAATTGGAACATTGACAACTCGTTAACTTTGTCACAGTTTATATCGATTGAAGCTAAATTTTAAGACATTATAATGAACTACATAGTTTCAAATCGAAAGAAGTTAAGATAAGATGCGCTCGATTTTCAATTGTTGCTACTAAGCTAACATAATCACAAAAGGTCTAAAGTATGTCGATGAATTCGATACTAGGTGTTTTCGCGAAATCACCAATCAAACCTCTACAAGAACACATTCGCAAGGTACATCAGTGTGCTGAGCATTTAATTCCATTTTTCGACGCTTGTGCTGCACAAGATTGGGAAAAAGCGGCAAGTGTTCGTGCCGAACTATCACAATTAGAAAAAGCTGCCGATAAGCTTAAACGTGAAGTTCGTATCAACCTTCCCAAAGGCCTATTCATGCCAGTCGATCGCACTGACATGTTAGAGCTCATTACTCAACAAGATAAAATTGCTAACACAGCAAAAGACATCTCAGGTCGTATCTTAGGCCGTAAGCTTTCTATTCCTGAACAAATTCAAGCAGAATTTATGGAATATTTAGCACGTTGTATCGAAACATCTGGTTTTGCGGTTAAAGCAATCGATGAATTAGATGAACTCGTTGAAACAGGTTTTCAAGGTAAAGAATTAAAAATTATTGAAAACTTATTAAACGAATTAGATTCTGTTGAAGACAGCACAGATACAATGCAAATTAAATTGCGTCACTCATTGCATGGAATAGAGCAAGAATTAAACCCAGTGGATGTGGTATTTCTATACAACGTAATTGATTGGGTTGGTGATTTAGCCGATCTAGCAGAACGCGTTGGCGACCGTTTAGAGCTAATGTTAGCTCGCTCTTAACAATAATAAAGGTTTATCTCAATGGATATCATTGCAAATTACGGCTTTGAGCTGGTTTTACTAGCTGGCCTATTCGGCTTCTTCATGGCTTGGGGTATCGGTGCCAATGACGTAGCGAACGCTATGGGTACCTCAGTCGGCTCAAAAGCATTAACAATTAAACAAGCGATTTTAATCGCCATGGTTTTTGAATTTGCTGGCGCTTATTTGGCCGGTGGTGAAGTAACATCAACAATCCGTAAAGGCATTATTGATGCAGCATACTTTGTCGACACGCCTGAACTACTTGTATTCGGTATGGTTGCTTCGTTATTAGCAGCAGGTATTTGGTTACTAGTAGCTTCTTACTTAGGCTGGCCTGTATCAACGACTCACTCAATTGTTGGTGCCATTGTTGGTTTCGCAGCAGTTGGTGTAAGTGCCGATGCGGTTACGTGGTCTAAAGTTGGTGGCATTGTAGGTAGTTGGGTAATTACACCACTTATCTCTGGTATTTTCGCTTACATGATTTTTATGAGCGCACAAAAGTTTATCTTTAATACTAATGACCCTTTAACAAATGCTAAACGTTACGTACCTGTTTACATGGCGCTTGCTGGCTTTATCCTATCGCTAGTGACTATCAAGAAAGGCTTAAAGCACATCGGTATTCACTTTTCAACGAGTGAAGCGATGTTGTTATCAATCGCCATTGCGGTTGTTGTTGGTGTTTTAGGTATCGTTGCAATTAAACGTTTAAAAGTAGACCCTGCTGCTGATAAGAAAATGCACTACGCCAGTGTCTGTCTCTTATACACATCTCCGAGCCCACGAGACTAGGCATGATCTCGTA
>CAJXRU010000053.1 GCA_913060565.1 uncultured Gammaproteobacteria bacterium
TACGAGATCATGCCTAGTCTCGTGGGCTCGGAGATGTGTATAAGAGACAGGTCAAATTTACTAAACCGTTTCCTAATGGCGTAACGGTTGCACAATCAGCGTCTTTAACATATCGACTGACAATGGCGGCGTAAGAAGATTGATTCATTAATTGTCCTAATTTAAGTACGTTTATAAACAGTAATTCACTCTTTACTCATTCATCCTAGGTGCTTAAAAGGCGTGAGTAAATTTGCGCTACCCTAACATTATTTATAGAGGAAAAAAAGCTGACACCAGTTCTAACATCGTCATTGTGAGTAGTATGATACAAACATTACTAGTCACTAGTAAATCTCACCAAAGAACTCAACTTGCGTTAAATAAAGTCGACAATCGAGCTCTAATTGAAAGTAGTTTGGTTCAATATGCTGACATAATTTATAAAATGCTTTGTTGTGTTCTTTTTCTTTAATATGCGCTAATTCATGAGCGACTATCATTGACAAAAATTCAATCGGCGCCTGTTTAAACATCCGCGCAATTCTAATTTCATTTTTAGCCTTTAACTTATTGCCTTGTACTCTACTTACAAATGAGTGAGTCCCCAATGCGTGATTAACCGCGTGAATTTTATCGTCATAAATCACCTTTGAAAGTGGCGACGATTTTTTAATAAATTGCGATTTTAATTGCTGGGTATACTGATATAGCGACTTATCTGTAGTGAAATGATGGCAGTCTGGATAACGAGCTAATAAATACGCTTTTAATTTCTTTTGCTTAATGAGCGATGATACTTGGTCACGAATCTGTGGAGGGTAACCTGTTAGATATTTTAATTGCGTCGCCAACGTCATACAATGCACCTACTTAGCCAACGTTTAAATGAAAGATATGCCTAAATCACCTGTGACTAAAATGCTAGATAAACATTCCGACCTAACGCATTCAACGGATGTCAAAGTCGTCTCTCACGTGCAACGGGAACAGGATGATTGGTATGTAAATACGATTATGATCGACGGCGTATCAGTGCCATTTATCTATAAACGAA
Source organism: uncultured Gammaproteobacteria bacterium (assembly GCA_913060565.1). Classification (GTDB taxonomy): domain Bacteria; phylum Pseudomonadota; class Gammaproteobacteria; order Enterobacterales; family Psychrobiaceae; genus Psychrobium. The sequence goes on from CAJXRU010000053.1 coordinate 1,037, forward strand.
AAAAGCCTTATCGCTCACTCATTGGCGCACGAGTCAACCTAACGTATTACCCAACGTCCAAACAAGTCGCGGGATTTGAAATGGAGATGATGAAGGTAGTTCGCATCCGTGTAGCGTGAAACGTCACTACCTTCAAACGCGCCTATTTACTTAAGTAAGCATAAGCTGTCATAAACGCTTTTTCTTGAAATGGGCGTAGTCCAGAGTGTTTAAACTCAATTGGTGGTGGACTATGCTTTAACCATTGTTTTTCAATAGTCATTGGAATAATTTCCACAGCCAAATCAGCACAAGTTTGCAATGCAGCTTCTAATTTAAATGTCGACATTTTCGCAGCGTGCTTTCCGTTAGGAATACGCTCAGTAATAACAACACGGTCAACTTTGTAATCTTCCATCAGCTTGGTGAAGGCAAATTGAAAATCGCGTAATTGTTCAGTATCGTTTACTTGCTGCACAGTTAAACGATGTTGACGACAATCAGGAATATCGAACACATCGTTTTCTTTTTGTAGCAAACAAATATTAGCGTGATTGTCTTTAAAATCTACGGCACAAACTCTCATTAGTTTTACCCTTATTAGGCGGTGGATAACATTTGCTGGACATTATACCCATTCATCACGAATTAACATCATCCTTGAAGATAAAATGCGAGCTTTATGAGTTCAGTAGCATAAAAGTAAGATAAATCCAGTTAGAAAAACGGTCAGCTAGTAGTAAAAAGTAAAAACTTTCGTTAAAGTTAAGTTCAGTAGTCTGTCCAAAGCTGTTGATAAGGATAATTTAACAGATGGATAAGAGGTTAAAATAATGAGCAAAGTAAAGGAAATAAGATGTCAACTATAATGGATTCCGTCAATCAACGAACTCAACTCGTTGGTGAAAACCGCTTAGAATTATTGCTATTTAGCCTAAGCTCTATGCAGACCTTTGCAATTAATGTTTTTAAAGTGCAAGAAGTGGTAAGCCTGCCTCGCCTTTCTGCTCTACCAGGTTCTCACCCATCAGTGGTCGGTGTGGTAAATATGCGTGGCAATACCATCCCCGTAATCAATCTGCCGCAAGCCATTGGCATGCGCCCTCTAGAAATCAATGATAAATGCAATTTGATCATCACCGAATACAACCGTACTATTCAGGCATTTTTAGTCGGTCAAATTGATCAAATCGTTAATACCACCTGGGAAAGTATTCAACCACCACCGCGCACAGCAGGTCGTGGTCATTATTTAACGGCGATTACCCAGATAGAACGTGACGAGCGCAATAGTATCGTTGAAATAATTGACGTCGAAAAAGTACTCGCCGAAATTATCTCATATGATACGACCATCTCTGACGATGTGTTAGATGATGAAATCGCACATCACTTACATGGTAAAAAAGTGCTTATTGTTGATGATTCATCGACAGCTCGTAATTTAGTGAATCAAACGCTGTCTTCTGTTGGCATTGACGTGATTGAGGCTTACGACGGCCTTAAAGCGCTGGAGTTACTCAAAGGTTGGGCAGATGAAGGCAAGGTTGTCACCGACGAAATTCTTATGATGATTACCGATGCCGAAATGCCAGAGATGGATGGCTACAAACTCACGTTCGAAATTCGTAACGATCCACGAATGAAAGACTTGTTTATCGCCTTAAATACATCGCTAAGTGGTAGCTTTAACGATGCTATGGTTGAGAAGGTAGGCTGTGATCGCTTCATTTCAAAATTCCAACCTGATAAACTTGTTGAGGTTGTCCAAGATCGAATGAGACAGTTACTCTAGCAAATAACCTGTTTGAGTAATTAAATGTGGTTAAATTCGATTATTAACCACATTCGTGACATTAACTACGAATAAAATCAAAGGTTTCCATGCAATGATACGCTGATTCTAACAGTTGAGTACTTGCGTTTTTGTGCGTATTGTATGCACCTACTCTGTCATTTTCAGCGGCACGCCAGTACCTTTTATTAGCAACGCTCGCATTTGCTGGTTTTGCAAGAGTTTGAGCAGAACGAGACGCTTGCATCAATACCGAGTTTGATTTTTTTACCCGCTCTTTAAACTGACATTCTGTTAATGCAGTATTTAATTCTGGGGCTTCGTAGGTGGATTGATCTGACTTAACCCAAGTGCTTGGCGCACTGCAACCGGACAATAGTGCAGTAGCGAGTCCCATAGCCAATGATAGTTGTATTTTTTTCACTTTACCCTTCCTTGTAATTTGACTTGAATTAAACCAACTATTGCATAACGATAAAATAAAGTCACATACTTTCATTTACTTGTCGTAAAATATCTTTATAGCCCGCAATACCCTGCGCACCAGATATCGCATATTTATCATTAATAATCAGCGTTGGCACACTAGTAACGCCAGCATGCTTTATATCAGTCATTTGCGACACAATAGCTTGGCGCAATTTTTCATCATTAAAAGCGCAGTTAATCTCATCCTGAGACAATCCCACACCAAGCGCACATTCGCCTAAGATTTGACGGTCGCTAATATTGCTACCTTGTTTAAAATACAGATCAAACAACGCGACTTTCAATGGCGTTTGTAGCCCTTTATTTGTTGCCACATCCAATAAACAGTGACAATCAAAACTATTGTAAATGTGACGATCTTTCATCGGTTTAAATTCAAACCCTGCAGATTTACCGCGCCCCTCAATAGTCGCCATTGTTTGGCGTTGGGCATCTGGTGTCATGGCGTACTTTTGTTGTAAATAACTAGCAACATCCTGGCCTTCTTTCGACATATCTGGATTAATCTCAAAAGGTAACCAAGATATCTCAACATCCAATGAACTATCTGTTTCACTCGCAAACTCATTCATTGCATGTTTTAATTCATGGTATCCCACAGCACACCACGGACAAGATACATCTGACACTATTTTAACTGTTAACGTTTTTCTCATACTAATCTCTATCGATATACCGCTTGCACAATTGATGTGTTTTACCTAAGCTGCGTAGGTTGAAAACTCATTAAAAAATAATAACTAACTGGTTAATTACAATGATAAAAAAAATAATCAGTACCCTAGGGCTGGGTACCTTATTGGCACTGCCAATTAACGCAAGTGAACTTTACAAAAATTTCGAAGGTTATCATACGCCAAACCGCGAACTTAGCCAATTTAGCGCCATGGTGGTTGATCAATATAAGGTCGTTGCGGTTGGCAACTTCAAAACACTATCAGCACGTTTCCCTGATGCAAAAATAATTGATTTAAACGGCAAAACCCTTTTGCCAGGTCTTATTGATGGTCATGGTCACGTCACAGGGCTTGGACTTAATCTACAACGTATTTCGCTGCGTGACGTAGCGAGCGAAGAGGATAGCGTTTCTAAAGTTATCAAGTTTGCCAAAAATAATCCTGAATTATCATGGATCAGAGGTCGCGGTTGGAATCAGGAGTTATGGCCAACAAAAGCTTTTCCCACCAAAAAATCATTGGATGAAAAAATTGCCAATAAACCTGTATGGTTGCGCCGCATCGACGGTCATGCAGGTTGGGCAAACAGCAAAGCGCTTGCTTTAGCTGGCATCACACGTGATAGCGTGTCACCGCCGGGTGGAGAGATAATTAAAGATAGCGCTGGCGAACCAACAGGCGTACTCATCGATAATGCAATGGATTTATTAGAAGCTAAAATACCCAGCAGTTCATTGGGCGAAGTCAAAAATGCTATCTCCTTAGCCAGCGCACACTTAGCAAGTATTGGCATCACTAGTGTCCATGATGCAGGCGTTGGTGGTCAGGTTTATCAAGCGTTTGGAGAAATGGCCAAAAGTAAGGAATTGCCCATTCGTATATACGGCATGCTTTCTGTCACCGCCAATGATTATCCAGCGATGTTAAAACACGGAATCATTAATACAGTAGACGATCAGTTAGTCATCCGCAGCGTAAAAATTTCTGCCGATGGCGCGCTAGGCTCTCGCGGCGCAGCAATGATAGAACCCTACAGCGACGACAAAGAAAATACAGGCCTCTTATTACATTCTCCAGAGTCACTTAAAAGCAACATGAAACGGGCGATTGATGCCGGTTTCCAAGTGAATGTTCATGCTATAGGCGATAAGGCCAACCACCTAGCGCTCAATTATTTCGAAGAGTTTAATAAAGATAAGAACTCACGGAAGTTACGCCACCGCATAGAACATGCTCAAGTCGTTAAAACAAGTGATTTGCCGCGTTTTAAAACACTTGACGTGTTGCCGTCAATGCAGCCAACACATGCAACAAGTGATATGAATATGGCTGAGAATCGCGTAGGTCATGCTCGTATCAAAGGCGCTTATGCATGGCGCACCTTACTTGATGATGGCGTACGTGTGGTATCAGGATCTGACTTTCCTATCGAGTATGCTAATCCGTTTTATGGATTACACGCAGCTGTAACGCGCCAAAACCGTCAGAATCAACCACCGTTAGGCTGGTTATCTCATGAGTCAATGACGTTATCGCAAGCACTTAATTCATTTACATTAGATGCGGCATATGGCGCCCATCAAGACGATGTATTAGGCACACTTGAGCCGGGTAAATGGGCTGATTTTATTGTCATCGACAAAAACATCTTTAAAGCACCCATGTCGCAAATCTGGCAACCTAAAGTTTTAGGGACTTGGGTCGGCGGTAAAAAAGTCTATTCTGCGGTTAAAAAGTAGGCCGTTATGGCGTGATTGCTCTGGCAATAACACCCTATTTCCAATATAGTCACGCCATCAAAATTTAGAGATTTCGCAATGTTTAAAGACAACGCGCTGTTAGCACAATTAAAACATAATATTCAAGAATCCCTCCCCAAAGTAGAAGGGCGGGTAAAGGCCACCGATAAGAGTTTTGGCTTCTTAGAAACCGAAGACGGCAAAAGTTATTTTATCGCGCCACCCAACATGAAGAAAGTCATGCACGGTGATGTTATTACAGCCACCATCGCTAGTGAAAAAGGCAAAGAACAGGCACAACCTGTCGCTTTGGTAAAAAGTGCCCTTGCCTCTTTTATTGGCCGCGTTAATCTCAATAAATCTAAATTATCAGTGACGCCCCCAGCGCCCTATAAAGGCAGTGCTATCAATGCGGTATTAGCTGATGAATTGTATATCGATCACGGTGATTATGTTGTCGGTGAACTGACTGGTCATCCCCTCAATGAAGCGCCTAATAACGCCTTAAAAATTAAAATTAGTGAGGTGGTTTCAGCAAGCGCAGATCCATTTTTACCGTGGTATGTCACTTTAGCTCGTCACAACATGCGTAATGAATGTGTGCCTATTGATGCGCCAGCTGACAAAGAAAGCTGGCCATTACTCCATGAAGAACTTCGCCGTAATGACTTAAACAATTCACTGTTTTTTACCATTGACGGAGAAACGACTCAAGACATGGATGATGCTATTTGTATCTCAGCGCTTGATGACGGCGGCTGGCAATTGCAAGTGGCCGTTGCAGATCCTTCTGCTTACATCGCAGCTGGCGATGACACGGACGTTGCAGCGAAAGCGCGTGGTTATACCCATTATCTTCCTGCTCGCACCACAACGATGTTACCAGAATCATTAAGCCATGATATTTGTTCATTAAGACCAAATACGACGCGTCCAGCACTGGTTTGTACAATGACAATTAATGAACGTGGCCAACTTCAAGATGCTGCTTCATTTGAACTGGCTTGGATAACTTCAAAAGCCAAGTTGAGCTACCAACAAGTTACTCACTTTGTAACAAATCAGCCAACAGAATTACCTGATGTTGCAGGGTTAGAAGTTTCTCTAAATACCCTTAATGCCTTTGCTTTTGCAAGAAGCATGTGGCGCGGAAAAAATAGCCAACTATTTGATAACCAAGCTGACTATCGTCTTAAACTTGATTACGATAATAAAATTACCGCCATTGAAGCCAGTTATAACGACGTGGCCAATTCGATGGTTGAAGAAGCGATGTTATGTGCCAATATTTCAGGTGCTGCATTATTGGCACAGCATGATAATCAAGGGATTTTTAACACGCATCCTGGGTTTGATCATGACAAGACGACAAAGCTCACTCAATTATTACAAGAGCATGGCTACATCTATCACAGTGAGCACTTAAAAACCCGCGCTGGATTTTGCCAATTGCAACGTGAGTTAACATCACGCAATGACAATTATTTTGCGGCGAGACTGCGTAAATTCCAGCTATATGCCAACATCGCCAGTGACGCACAATCGCATCACGGGCTCGGTGTTGCCCAATATGCGACATGGACATCGCCGATCCGTAAATATGGCGACTTGATGAATCATCGTCTTATCAAAGCGATTGCTTGTGAAGATGTGCCCGCACCTGTACCTACGCCAGACGACGCACTACAACTTAAAACACAACGCGATAACCAACGGATGATAGAGCGAGATATTAGAAACTGGTTATATATTGATTTTTTACATCATGCAGCTAAAAACAAACAGAAATTTAAGGCACAAATCTTTAATGTTAATCGTGGCGGTGTACTAGCACGACTATTGAAAAATGGCGCAACGGTATTTATTCCCTTTACTAATATTCATGAAGACCGTAAAGCCTTAAAAGCAGATAGTGATGCAGGTACGGTAAGTGTAAATGATGAGATTGTTGTGAAAATTACTGAGATAGTCACTGTCGCTGTGACGGATGTTAACAAAAACAAACTAAGCATCACCGGCAGCTTATTAGACTCAGATCTATAATATACCTATGCTAAAAGTCGGCGAGTAACAGCACGTTACTCGCTTGCTAAGCACTTAAAAATCCCGCACACTTAATTTATCCCTCCCTGACATGAGCAGTTTATGGATAAAAATGTGCAAGATAAAGCATGGCAAGACGGCACCTTAGGCGAGCAGCCTGATGCTAAAGACCGATTAATGGAACGCGCCAGAACCGGCGAAAAAATGGAAAATTTTGCAATTGCCAACGGCGATTACAGTCACATCAACCTAGTCAATAGAACCTCAAAAACCGGCTATCAACTCCACAACGCCGACTGTTATCACAGCGACTTTAACCACGCCCACTGTTTCAAACTTGATTTATCTGGCAGCTCTCTGATGAAAGCCGACTTTTCCTTCGCCAATCTGCATTGTGCTAATCTCACCGGCTGTAATTTATTAGGCACAAACTTCAAAGGTGCCAAGTTAGAGCACGTTATTTGGGGAGACTATGCGCTACAAGAACAACAAGCCAATAACGCTAAATCAATAGATGAAAAACTCGACTTGTATCAACAAGCAGAAGAAGTTTATCGAAACCTACGATTAGTTTCTGAGAAACAGGGTTTATTTGAAGTTGCTGGCACATTTTTTCAACGTGAAATGGTCATGCGCCGCAAACAAATGCCGCTGTGGTCAATTAACCGAATTATTTCTAAAATTGTTGATATGTTTTGTGGTTATGGCGAGCTACCGATGCGTGTTGTCGCCTTTACATGGTCAGTGTTAATTAGCTTTACCTTTTTATTTTTCTTCAGCGGCTTAATCTATAATGGTGAAGTGATTGCCTACAATGCGCAGGCGAGTTTTAGTGAGAATGTTGACCAATTATTATCCTGCGCCTATTTTAGTATCGTCACCTTTACCACACTAGGTTATGGCGATATTACACCGACGGGATTATCAAGGGTATTAGCCGCCATCGAAGCGCTGTTTGGCAGTTTCACCCTCGCCCTGTTCGTTGTTGTATTTGTCAAGAAGATGACGCGCTAACCATCATTGATGCCGTTTTTGGCGTTGCTAGCAGCGCTGTAAACGCACGCCATAACGCGTCATTTGAGTCACCTTTAACTTGCTCTGCTAAATACGCTTTAACTAAATCTTGACCATAGTTATAAGTCATCACGTAGGCCCTGTTATGCTTGATAAAACTCAGGCGCTGCCCTGCGCGCTCCTCACTATTTAATGCGTATTTCATTAGCAACTTGATTGCTTGTTCATCATCAATTTCGTCATCCATCCACTGCTGCGCAATCAAGTTATCGGCGTAGGAAAGTTGATGTAATACCCGTTGAATTTCATAATATTGCTCGGCGCCTGAGGGGTTTAATCCAGCCAAAGGAAATAGCACCTCTTGCTCAAACATCAAACGTTCATCCCATGGAAAAGCGACTTCAATTCCGTAATTTGCACTGCCTTCTGCAAGCAATGACACGGGACTGTATAAATTATAAATACTGTACTCCAGCCACCCACGTTCATTCACTAGATGTTTTTCGATTAAGGCATTAAATACGTGATGGCCGGGATAACCTTCATGTGCGGCAAGATCTATCACTCGCTCAATAAAAATTGGGTGGTCAGTATTGAGCTCAATTAGGCTATAGCTATTGCCCTTATACCAATTGTAAGCACTCCAAACTTGGTTATTGGTGAGTTGTACATCAAAGCTTTCACAGTCAGGTAATTCAACATGCTTCAACGTTCGCTCTCTGGCTTCACTAATGGCGACATCAAATACTTGTGATAATTTTTCTGGCGGCACAATAAATTGCTCGCGATATTGTGCAATACGTTGGTTAAGCTCTCCTTCGCCAGGTACTAATTGTTCGAGCTGATGTAGAATCGCATCGAAATGTACTGCGTCATAACTCGGTACATTCGCGTCATAGAGCCGCTCGCATTCTTGTTGATAAGTGGATGTTTTGCCTTGAAGCTGTTCAATATAATACAGTAATGCCTTTGATTGAATGGTTAGAAATTGTTGACGCTGACATAAGTTAGATGATGCAGATACAGGAAGAGTTTCTAGTAAGCGAATTAATGCACAGCACTGCTCTTCAATCGATGATAAGGGATCGCTGATGCTATGTGGGCGCCATGAATCAGGACCATAATACGCATCAACAAAATATTCGCTGTGCTGACCGACACGCAGTGATAATCTAACATAACGCTCAGCTAAATCATTGAGCTGAAGATTTAACTGAGCGTCATTTATCGCTTGCTCGCTAGCATTAGTATTCACAATTTTTCCCCATTTAAGGCAAGCGCCCTATTCATCATTAATGAGGCCAGTGTATCCAACTGCAACATTGGATACAATATTCAATTTGAGTTAATGTGTTTGATTTAAGACGTAATCAAGCGCACCAACAACCGCAGCCACTTGCGCGGCAACACAGTTTTCGTCATCAACCAATGGGCTATCCGGATAAACTTCAGTTGTGGTGCAATACGTTGCGTTGCTAAAACCTGCGCACAAACCAAGCTCGACAGTGGCATAGTTGATGACACCAAATTGCTCAAGAGGCACGCCAATTAAACAATTATTATCGTCGGCTGGTGCAATGTGAGTTATTTTCTCGACGTGTTCGATCACACAACGTTGAAATGCCGGCTTTGGTTTAATGGTATCTCCGACTAGGTAGAAGCCATCTGGAATATTCCAGTTAGTGTTAATTTTTCCATCACGAGCAGCAAGCGCAGGTCTAAATTCACTGTTGTCTGTGTCTGTGGTTTCGTGTAAATCAACGTGAATATCTATGGAGGTATTGAGAGATTTAACAAACGTCATCAATGCCGCTGATTCTGGCGCTGGACTGTCTTGATAAAATGAGCGGTTAGGATCAATGGCACTGGGATTCCAGCGATTGATAGTCTCATAGCCCCACGGGCTTACACAAAAAGCCACCAGCACATTAACATTTGTAAACTCATGAGCAGTTTTAACAAACGCTAGAGCGCCATGAACACCGCTGGTTTCGTACCCGTGCACGCCGCCAGTCACTAACAAGGTCTTTTTTGCCGCATCCCAATGTTTGGATTTAAACGCTAATAGCGGATAATTACTCGCTCCCTCAATCACATCACAATAACTTAGCTCACCATATTGAACCAGCGCTAGCTGCTCACTAACCATTGGTTCTGCGCTTATCTTATGCGCTTTGCTCATTACATCATCAAAAAAGCTACGCTTAATTGACTGTTGCGATAACCACTGCGCCTTATGTGAATCTAACCACGCTTGACCTTCATCACCAATGGGATATTGTTGCTCTTTACTCATTAATTAATCCTAATTATTCATCATACAATGTATAAGCGCAGAGCATAACACGGCCAAACGGCGCTGCAACAATTAACGAATTACAGGCAATAAAAAACCCCATCGGCATTACCTCCAATGGGGTTTTAAGTAATCAAACTTAAGCCATTAAAAATGGCTCGAGTCTATAAAAGTTACTCAGCTAACTGCTTGTTAACGATATCATCGTAAGCAACAGCGATTGCACATACAGTGAATGGCAATGTGAACAATAAGCCTAGACCTAGTAGCATAATACCAACAACATTGATTAGCATGATAACGATTGAGAAACCAAAGAATGCAAACCATTTCTTGGTAATTAGCTTACGACTTAATTCCATTGCTTCAAAGAAACCAAGCTCACGGTTAATAATAACCAGCGATGTAAACATGTAGCCAATTGCTAAGTAGATACCAGGGATTACCAATAAGAACATACCAACCATGATAAAGATAGTTGAGACTAAACTTGCCAAAAATAGTGGTAAAAAGTAATCAAATCCACCGAAGAAGTCACCGAAAGACGTTGACTCATCATTCATTAATTTACGAGCAACAACGTAGTAACCAGCCATTAAAGGCGCGCCAACAACCATTGTTGCAATTTGACCAATCACTGGAATAACGCTTAGCACCATATTGATAAGGATCATCACAACGGTAAAACCAATGAATCCCCCCATGTTTTGTGCAAACACTTTCCAACCTTTACTTAGGTACTCACCAAAGTTAAATTGATAGTTATTTAAGGCAACTTCACCCGTTGCACTTGGTGCAGTTTCCGTAGGGCCTTGTGTTGCTTCTTGATGTTCTTGTTCCCAATCTGCCATTGTTTATTACTCCATGTTTGGGGATATTAAAATCGAGCAACAAAATGTTGCTCTAACATTGCGTAATCAAAATGATTACGACGTTTAATTATGCTTATTGATTAAGATAATCAGTAAGCAATATCATTACAGAAACTTAATTAGACGTAATTCGCTGTTAGCACGCGAAGCGTGATGTGATGGCAGATCACGTCCGTGTAAGGCTGTATAATAATGTTTTTAAATAAGAATATTTCTCATAAAAAAATAACGTGCATAGACTAGCGTAAAATCGCCTTCGCTACAATTTTAAACAATGAAAATCGTCATTATTTTTATGACAAAACAATGACGTGTTAAATATTCGACTGGACTTAAAATTAAGACGCTACTTTATCAGTGATAAAACTAATGGCTTCTTCTGATAAACAGTGCTTCGAAATATAACTAACACCCGCGTTGTGCGTTAACATCATGCCAGTGTCGCTTTGTTTAATTTCCGTAACATCAACAAAGTTAAGTTGGCTGTTAACATGAAAAGATTGCGTTGTGATGCCATTGTCATCAACAATTAAATCAACATTGTGATTATAGGCTTTAGAGAGCATTTGTCGCCACAACCACCATGTACGTTTGTAATACACACTTAATGCCTCAACGGCAGCCAATACCACAACAAAAAATGCAGCATATTGATTAGTGCCTACAACAAGCAGCAACAAAACACCCACTGTCGCTAAAATTGCCGCGTTACGGTATTTTTGAATCGCAGTGCGTTCAGTTACCGAATCATCAAAGCATTGGGCAAAATGGGATTTATCAAGTTTAAACGAGGTTTTAAATTGAAATGGCGTATTCATAAAACTATCCAACAAAATTTTTCGCTAGTTTACGCAAAAATACGCGTCATTTCACTAATCATGCATACAATCTACTAAAAACGAGTGATGCGGTATGGCGTTAAATCAATAGATGGAGATTCATTTGTTACCAGCTGCGCCATTAATTCGCCACAGATAGCCCCCCAAGTTAACCCTAGATGTTGATGACCAAAATTGAAGAAAACATTTGGGTTGTGTGGACTTCTATCCATCACCGGCAATGAATCAGGCAATGACGGTCGTCGCCCCATCCAACGCGCATTGTCGTTTAATTGCTCTAATGTCAGCTCATGAAGTTGTGGACATTGTGCTTTACTTAATATTGCTTTCGCATGTGTGAGTAACATATCACTACGTTGATAATCAGGTTTTGCATCATTGCCACCAAATTCAACGGTGCCTGCTAATCTAAGCCCTGAGGTCATTGGTGTCATAATGAACTTTCTATCGTTAGACGCAATTGGACAATCGAGAGCAACTTCAATCGGTAACATTAAGTGATAACCGCGTTCAGTCTCTAATGGTACACGATATCCCAGTTGTTTAACTAATGGCTTTGAAAAAGCGCCCGCGCAAATGACTATTTTATCGAACGCTTGATCTGACAGCTCCGTCGTTACAATAGGTCGCGGTTCATCGGTAATATTTATGACCTTTTCATTAATAACACAACCGCCAAGACGACTAAACAAGTCACATATTGACGTTGTTAATGCTTGGGGATCAGGCGTGTGACCAACCTCAGTAAAATAGATAGCCCCTTGAATACATTCATCAAGTTGCGGCGCTAGGCTCGCCAGTTTTTTACCACTGACAAACTCCGCACTCACTCCCTGTGCTTTAAAAGAGCCGATTAGTTCATCAATATTATTTTCTTCTATTTGCTCAAACGTTAATAACGATCCCTTTAAGACCAACAGCTCAGATGCCGATGCATCATTTAACACGCGCTTCCAAGCACTAATGGCTGCTTCATTTAAGGCTTTAATATGGCGTGTATTCGATTGACGATTGTCGGAGCTCATTTGCAATAAGAATCGCGTGAACCAAGGCATTACCTTGGGTAAATAACTTGTTTTTATACGAAACGGTCCTAGGGGATCAGACAACATCTTAGGTACTTGAAGTAATAACGCTGGATCAGCCAATGGAAAAACCTGTTCTGTCGCAAAATGTCCTGCATTACCAAACGATGCACCGCTGGCAATTTCATTAGGCTCAAAAACAGTCACGTCAAACCCTTGTTTTTGTAACTGATAAGCGGTGTTAATACCAACGACTCCGCCACCAATAACCGCAACACGTTGTGTTAATTGCATTTAAAAATCTACCCTTAAGTTACTTATCGTAAGATAAAGCCACGCTGAAAAATATCGGTCGGATCGAGCATAAACTGATGAACACCTGTTATCCATGCACGGCCATGAACCTTGGGCGTTACTGCGTCAAACTGATAAAACTTATCACAAGGCAGTGCAGATACTTTCATCTGCCCATCGACAATACTTTCGATGATAATTTGCTGGTTATGACTTACTTCGCCTTTGGCATGTAAAAGCGCAATGCGACCAGCAACCCCAGTGCCTGTTGGACTGCGATCAACTTCACCTTCGGCAAATACACACACATGGCGCGAATGAGCATCAGGCTGTGTTGTCTTTGAGGAATAGAAAATAGTGCCGTATAAAAAACCTAAATCTTCGTCACGAGGATGCTTAATTTCAGTACTGGCCATTACTGCATGTTTAATACGTCGTCCAAGATCAATCAGCTGATTCACATTACTGGGACTACAACTAACACCAATAGCGTCTGCATCAACATAGGCGTAATAGGCACCGCCAAAACCAATATCATATTTTATCGCCCCAAATCCTGCCACATCGACATGGCAATCAAGCGCGTGGGCATAGGAGGCAACATTTTCAAACCAAACATCAAGTTCACCATTTGGCTTTTTATCAATGGTTGCAGCAATAAGCCCAGCAGGACTATCAATATTGATGTTATGTGGGAATGACAACGGTGTGATATGTCCAATTTCAACGGCCACTTTACAAACAGCGATAATGCCATGACCACACATGCTGCTATAACCTTCATTATGTAAAAATAGAACCCCAAAATCACTAGTAGGCGTGACAGGTTCCGTGATAAGTACGCCGTACATATCTGCGTGGCCACGCGGCTCAAACATTAAGATCTGTCGATATTGATCGAGGTTATCTTGTAAATATCGGCGTTTCTCTAACATGGTGCTACCGACAATCTCTGGATAACCACCGGTAATAATACGCAATGGCTCACCTTCAGTATGTGCATCAATTGTATGAAAATGCTTGAAATGGCTGAACTGTTCTACATCTATTTTCATCAAAAACCTCTTATATCCAATATCTTAATATTTTAATGTTTAAAACTTGGCAAAGCTTTAAAATTGTATACAATATATCTAAATCGTACAATGGATACAATTGCTAATCCGTCACCTCGCATTAGAACCAAGGAATTTATCCATGAATAACAGGCAGATTTACTAGTAACAGGCGTCGACTTATCTAAGCCTAATTTAGGCGAATGCCACCTCATAAAGATAACAATAAGAAAAACAATCAGGACTGAGCCCGATTACCGTACTCAACTTGATTACCTAGGAACTTAACTATGAAAAAAGGCACTTTTTTTTGCGTTGACGCCCATACTTGCGGCAACCCAGTACGCCTTGTCACGAGTGGTCACCCTCATCTAAAGGGCCAAACCATGAGTGAAAAAAGGCAGGATTTTTTGGCTCATCACGATTGGATCCGTCAGTCGTTAATGTTCGAACCACGTGGGCATGACATGATGTCCGGCTCGTTCTTGTATCCGCCGTGTTCAGACAATAGTGACGCCAGCATTCTATTTATAGAAACTAGTGGCTGCTTACCGATGTGTGGTCATGGCACTATTGGCACTATTACCAGTGCAATAGAGCAAGGTCTATTAACCCCCAAGATCCCTGGGCAATTAATTATCGACGTACCCGCGGGTCAAATACGTATTGAATATCAACAAACAGACAATAAAGTCGAGTGGGTAAAAATTTACAATATCGCCAGTTACCTTGCGCACCGAGACAAAGTAATCGAGGTGCCAGAGCTGGGACAATTAACCGTAGATATCAGCTATGGTGGCAACTATTATTGTATCGTAGAGCCACAAGCAAACTTTCCAGGTATTGAGCATTGGAGCGCCAGTGAAATCATTCATTGGAGCAACATCGTTAGAAAAGCAGCGAACGAGCAATTAAGCTGTATCCATCCTCATGATGAAACCGTTAATGGCATTAGCCACTTATTGTGGACAGGTCGTACGCAAACTGATGGCAGTGACGGTGCTAACGCTGTCTTCTACGGTGATAAAGCCATCGACAGATCGCCCTGTGGCACAGGAACCAGTGCGCGTATGGCTCAGCGTTTTGCCAAAGGACTGTTAAAAGAAGGCGATAGCTACGTCCACGAAAGTTACATTGGCAGTCAATTTGTCGGAAAAGTCGAGTCAATAACCAACGTTGGAGATTACCCAGCCATTATGCCCAGTATTCAAGGCTGGGCACGTGTCACAGGTTTTAACCAAATTATTGTTGACGATGAAGATCCCTACGCCATGGGATTTCAGGTCATATAACGTCAATTGTATTTATATACATTACTAAGAGAGAAATTACATGATTGAGATAACAGGAAAGCATCTAATTAATGGGCAATGGGTTAACAGTACAGCCGCTACATTCACCAGTGCCAACCCAAGCACAGACGATGTTAATCCGTGGACATTCTTCGATGCAAGTGCTGATGATGCAGATAGCGCCGTCGCTAGCGCCCATGACGCTTTTCGTCAATTGCGCCGAAAAAGCGCCGCTCAGCGCGCAGCACTACTCAATGCCATAGCTACCGAAATTGAAAACCTTGGTGAACAATTAGTGCATGCGGCAATGAGTGAAACAGCACTACCACAAATGCGTATTGAAGGTGAACGCGGCCGAACATGTGGCCAGCTTCGCGCATTTGCCAACAATTTGCTTAATCCTATTAGCCCTGTATTTATTGACCATGCGCAACCAGAGCGTCAACCATTGCCTAAAGGTGACAGCCGATTAACCAACATGCCACTTGGGCCAGTTGTTGTCTTTGGGGCAAGTAATTTCCCACTGGCCTTTTCAACGGCAGGTGGCGATACCGCATCAGCGTTGGCGGCAGGCTGTAGTGTTATTGTAAAAGGTCACCCAGCCCACCCAGCAACAACAGAGCTCGTAAGTCATGCGATAAAACGCGCAATAGACATCTGTGACATGCCAACTGGTGTGTTTAATATGGTGCAATCTACAACACCACAAGTCGCTCAGCAATTGGTGCAACACCCACAAGTTAAAGCGGTTGGTTTTACCGGTTCGCAAAAAGTGGGGGATATCCTCAACAAGCTAACTCAGGAACGTCCAATAGCTATTCCATTTTTTGGCGAGCTAGGCAGTACGAACCCTCAGTTCATCTTGCCACAAAAATTAGCGAGCGATGCCCAGTCTTTAGCCAATAACCAAGTCGCATCGATGCTGATGGGGCATGGCCAATTCTGTACATCGCCTGGGCTTGTCGTTGTTCAAAACTCAGATGGTCTTGAAGGTTACTTAGCAACGCTCGCTAACGCGATCAGTGAAGCACCGGCAGGCACCATGCTCACCAAAGGTATTGCACAGACTTACAATCGTCAGGTAGATTTGTTGTTATCGAATCCGTCGTTAACGCATATTGCAAGCGGCGCCGCTAGCAATGGCGGTTGTCAAAGTTCAGCTAACGCATTTAGCGTCTCAGCAAGCGACTTTATCGCTCAGCCAACCTTACAAGAGGAAGTATTTGGTCCTTGTGCATTAGTGGTTATTTGTGACAATGATGAACAAATGGGTGAGTTTGCTTTATCACTAACCGGGCAACTAACGGCAAGTGTATTTGGCAGCGACGATGAGTTGCTTGATTACATTGACTTGGTTGATGATATTGCGCAGAGCGTTGGTCGCCTAATGTTTAATCAACTCCCAACAGGTGTTGAAGTATGTCACTCGATGCAGCACGGTGGGCCATATCCAGCCTCGACAGCGCCACAAACAACATCCGTGGGCAGTCAAGCAATCAATCGTTTCACGCGTCCTATTTGCTTACAGAACATGCCAATTGCACTTCAACCAGCAGAAATTAAAGACGGTGCAACCCACCCACAAGTTATTGTTTAAGCCAATTTATTCGTCGGATTAATATACGATATCATCAAAAAGAGGCACTTATTGCCTCTTTTAGTTATCTTATCCTTATCTTTTGCCTCAAAAAGGTCTACTATGAATAGTAACCGTAAAAAATGGCAATCGACTGATAACTATAATGAATAACAATTCTCAAATCGTCCATAAAACCCGCACCCAAGTAGTCGTTGAAGTATTAAGAGAGCGCATCCTATCTGGTGACATCAAAGCTGGAACGCCACTTCGTCAAAGCGCGTTAGCCGCTGAACTCAACGTAAGTAGAATCCCGATCAGAGAAGCATTACTGCAATTAGAGGCAGAAGGTTTAGTCAAATTCGAAGCTCATAAAGGAGCCACTGCGGCGCAATTATCTAGCTCACAAGTACGTGAACTATTTGAACTAAGAGCTTTATTAGAAACGGATTTATTGGCAAAATCAATCGAAAAAATGACTGCTCAAGATATTGAAAATTCGCGAGAAATGTTACAGCAACTTGAAGAGTCATTTCATCATACAAATTCAAGTAATCTGTGGAGTGATTTAAACACGCAGTTCCATACCAGCCTTTACCTTGCAGCTGATCGCCCAAATACCATGGAAATCGTTCAAAATCTTAATTCAAATTGCGATCGTTATATTCGATTACACTTAATGCAAAAGGGTGGTATTCCTCGCGCAGAACAGCAACATCAAGAAATATTATCACTGTGCGAAAAACGAGACATTGAAGGTGCTTGTCGTGTCCTCAAAGAACATATCTTAGGCAGTGCACAAGATCTTATTGATTTAGTTGATACCCACAACGCAGAGCAAGACTCTAAATAATCCATCAAGTTTCATTTGAACTCACCTATTTAAAATAGGTGAGTTATTTAACGCTTAGAACCCGCAAACATTTCTCCTTTGCCTTTCGCTCTAAACCATTTAGTAATAATGATTTTTTCACCTTCTTCCACTGGCATACCATGATGGATTGTATGTGGATTTGGAAAGCCATTTTCATCCAAATTATTCCATATTACCGCCTGTCCGGCCTTTGGATAGAATGTATGGCGTAGATCGATAAATTTAGTGCCGCCGCCTTTAGGCGTATCTTGTAAATAAATCATGAATGTCCATGTACGTTGGCCTTCACGTTGGGCAAATTGTAGGTATTCATTGGTATGAGGTTCAAAATAATCAGTATGGGCTTTAAATTGTTGACCAACTTGATATCGTTGCGCTTGAACACCTTCAGAATATGATCTGTTTATGCCAAGTGCAGCAGTGATCTTGTGATCAATCTGGTCTATAAACTCATTATCAAGAAGCGATAAATCACAAGTTGAACTCGTTCTGAAAGCATCGTCGCCATTGAATTGCGTCACTGTTGACGGACGTAAATTATCACCAATGATCGTCAGTAACTTTTCACACTCATCTGCCGACAAAAAATTATCCCATTGAAAGAGCTGGATCAGTGAATTATCAAAAGGCGTGATCTGAGGCTTTGGTGAATTTACCACCGAGATATTTGCCAACGCTTTATAATCAGCGCCATCGTGCCGATCAGCGAGCTCTTGCTTCACCGTCTGTTTTTTCTTGATTGGATTTAGGAAATGCTGTGGAGCTATCGCTTTATCAACTTGTTGTTGGCTAAAACCTTCTTTAAATAAAATCTCCCTAAGTTCAGTTTTATCACATCCTCGTGCAAGGTTATCATCTATCCACGTATGCCAAGCGGCGTCTAACACCTTTGTCATTACACTCTCTCACAATCGATCAATTATCTACAGACAATAGCAAGATTAGAGAGAAAACTAAATCTAAAATATGACCTTAATGGCTGAATTTTAACAACTGTTTCAGCGTTAAAGAGGGCATTCCGATTGCCGCAACCTGTGCTAACAAGAGCTGGGCTGTTGTTAAAGCATCACCGAGTGCATTGTGCGCGTCTCCGCTAGGCAAGCCATATCGATCAGCGCTATTATTTAAGCGTAATAATTGCTTATCGAAATGTTCACCTTGGCGTGACAATCTAGCGGCTTCTATTTGCAAAGTATCGATGACACTAAAAGGCAAATTATGGTGGTAAACTTGCTTGGCAGCCTGACGAAGAAATGCGACATCCAATGACACATGATGCCCTACCATCACTCGGCCTTTTAACGCGATCAATAATATGTCTAATCCTTCTTCAAGCGACATTGCATCAGTGAGGTCACGATCATGAATGCCGTGAATTGTTGCGCTCTCACCAACACTTTTACTCGGCGCGATTAGCAAATTCCGTGCGTGAGCCAATTTAATGTCACCACGAATTATTGGCACCCAGCCGATACTAATAATTTCGTGTTCTTTCGCGTTCAGCCCTGTCATTTCAAGGTCAACGACTAATAATTCTGTGTCCTCAAATGCAAGTGATAAATCAGGGCTGTCTTTAATAAAATCTATGGCGGTTGGCGCGCTCGCTTTACTTGCTAAACGCATCCTAGCAGCTTTCATAAAGATATCTTTGAGGCTCAAAACATACCTCTGGTGAACTTAGATTGCAGTCCTTTTTGAGCACCATGTACCACTTCAAACGCTTCTTTTAATTGATGTTGAAGTAATCGTGAAACTGTTTTTGGTTTGAGGTAATTAGTGGTTGGTTTATTAGCCAAATATTGCGCTCCTTGGTTTTTAAGGCGTAAATCAGCAATAAACTCTAAGGCATCTTTTAAACTCTTAACATCGTTTTTGCTTAAGATTTTACGGCCTAATAGCTGGTTTAAGCGATGTTGTGTGTTAGCTTGAGAAAGCCCTTCGTGCAGTGCGTAAACTCGAACAATATCATTAATTAACGCGACGCCACGGTGTTTGAGATCAAGGACTTTGTTTTCTTCACCATCACGTTCAAGAACAAATTTACCGAAAAACCCTAATGGCGGTGTACTTGAGACCGCTAGCCCTGCCATTGATGCAATAAATATTTGGTTGCCCTTGGTCGCTCCATTTACAAAGAGTTGTAAGTCATCAAACAATTTCTGATCGCCAGTCAATAAACGCATATCAAAAAATATCGACGCGTTAAGCAATGCCTGAGGAGACGGCGTATTGACCCACTTGTCAAAATAGCCTTTCCAACTTGATAAATCGACGCGCCACTTGTCTGTTTGCGCCATAATATTACCAGGACAATAAATATAGCCACAGGCATCGAGTGCACCGCAAACGTATTGGGTAAGCGTTTTAAAATAATGTGCTTCATCTTCATTGGGCTCACGTTGCAAAATCATGCCATTGTCTTGATCGCTGCCCGCCGTTTGATCCATACGTCCTTGAGAGCCAAAAACGATCCAACTATAAGCCATAGGCGCATTACCGTATTTTTCTTCACCCAGAATTAACAATCGACGCGTTAATGAATCAGACACCAGTGTGAGCACGCGCCCTATTTCCTCAGCACGGGCATCCGATGCAATCATACTTTGCAATAACTCAGGTATTTTCTTACTGACAGCGACCAATCCATCAACATCTTTAACACGAGCGATTTCGCCAATAAGAAATATCGGTTGGTTGTTTTGGCTTCGAATAATATCTGTAGTCGTTATCATGCCGATCACTTTGTCATTATTGAGCACCGGCAAATGATGAATGTTATGTGTGGACATTAATAGTGAGGCTTCAAAAGCCATTGCGTTAATATCAATGCAAATTGGGGACTTAGTCATCACAGACCCAATTTTTGCGTTGCCATGCAGCCCTTTGGCTAGCACGCGTGATCGTAAATCACGATCGGTTAGCACCCCTGTTAGCTCATCGTTATCAATAATCAGTAACGACGATATACGGTGTTCACTCATTAACAACGCTGCTTGCTCAACGTTGCAATCTGATGTCATTGAAATAACATTTTGGTGAACTAGATGCTTAATGGTGAGATTTACAGGAGCCTGATCATCAATCGTCGCGGGCGAATTAGTTAATCGCTTGGCATGAGCTCGATTAAAGAATCGTTCAAAATCGACACTGTCGTTACACAGTTGGCTAAACAATTGTTGGTCAATCAAATAAACTAGTCCATCTTGCAGAATCGGTACTTGGTTATCGACACTCTGACCCGTTAACAGCGACTGAAAACCAAAATAGTCGCCCTCCCCCAACCGATCAATTAATTCTTGCCGACTATTGCGAATTTCAAAAGCACCAGTACGGACAATATATAAGTTAGGATTGTTGTAATCTATCTCAACATGCTTAGCTTGGCTGCTAAAATATTTGATGCTTAACCCAGTAGCAGCCTTACTCAGCGCATTAGGCGACAGTGAGTCAAATGGGATTAGTGTTTGTAGAAAACGCTTTATTTCTTTAATTTCGATATCTTCAGTCATTGCCGCTCCATGCCACGTTAGTCGTAGTTCATCACACACTAAATTACGATATAGTCAGAAATAGGTAGGGGCAACACTCCCATAACTATTCAAACAACCGTTAATTATTGTGAGTCAATTTTATGATGACACTATTTGGCTATTTAGAGCCTGCTGCATTTACCCTTGGCCTAGGACTTGTTCTGATTGCCTTATTTAAATACACCCAACGCACCAAGGACTATGGCAGTGTGTGGCGCGTTATGGTTAATAAATTAAAAGATGGATTTACCCTTGATGAGTTTAAATATTACAGACTCGGCGTGGTTATCCTTATCTTTGGACTTATCGTGCGCTTAGTTAACCAAATATTCTTCCCATCTTACTGGTAAACACTTAAGATAATAGACCGACATTAGTCTACCTTTTCACTGACTCTACGACGCCTATTGTGTGAATAATCATTGGCATTGATTAATGATTACGCTAACTTAGCATTAAGTGGATAAATGGGAGGTAACTAATGAAACGGTGTTTGCTTACTAACTTTACTGCATTTTTTTTTACAATTTCTTTTTGCTTTGCTAGCAGCGGTGCCTTGGCTGCCGATGAGCCTGAAATTACCATTTTGACAGAGATGAACCCTGTCAAACAAAGTCGTCATCCGATGTATAAAAATGGCTTAGATATCATTAAGCACACCGAGCTTGATTATAAAGTACGTTCGATGCCTTGGAATCGAGCGTATTATTCAGCAAAAACCACCCCCAATGCCGCTATATTCCCAATTTATAAGATCCCAAATAGAGAAAAAGCCTTTCATTGGGTATGTCCTATCGCGTCATCTCGAAATATGTATCTCTTTCGATTAGCATCACGTCAAGATTTACATATAGACACCTTCGCGCAAACCAGTGGCAAGGTTATCGGCGTCGTGAAAGACAGTATGTTACATCAATACATCGTAAAGCATCATCAAAACAGCAATTTCAGCTTAGATTCCACCGTATATGACGCTACAAATATCGATAAGCTACTCAATGGTCGTTTAGATTATGTCGCGCAATCTGAAGAACAACTCATTGAATATTTTAAAAGCAATAATTTACCACATCACCTTGTAAAAAAAGAGCTGCTCATTTATGACCACACACTGTACCCGATGTGTATGGCCATTTCGAAAGACACTGGGCGAGAGACAGTAGCGAAGATCACGGCGTCACATCATGCGTTATTTGGTCGGAATGACTTTTCACCACATCCCATTAGTCATGGTTTCGAAAGTTGTCATTAATGTAATGCAATGCTTGTTCCCGCGTTACAAAGATATGTTTTGAATCAATTTTATCGAGTAGCTTTAATTTATTAAAATCTTGAATTACTCGGTCGCAAACGCCGCTAAGCAACACTTGTTGACCTTGGTGTTCTGAATCAATAATAATTTCTTCAATCGCGATAGTACTGGTGATGCCAACAAAGCGCGCTCGACTAAAATTGATCAATAATATTTGATGTTCACTGTCAGAAACACATTGTTTTAAACCACGTGCCACGCCAAAGCCAATAGGGCCAGAGATATCGAGTAAGGTTGCAGTATTCTCAACACTAGTTACAAGCTCTTTCTCTGTGACAGATAAACTATTATCTACGCCGGTGAGTAAATTTAAATTATCCAACTGAATTTCAGATAACCGGCGAATAGTGACTAAATTCGCCACAAATACACCAATTAACACAGCAGTCACTAGATCAAACACGACCGACATTACCATGGTAGATAACATTAACCCGGCGCTAAATAACGGGACTTGATGTAGCCGTTTTAAGAAACGCCAATCAATGATATTCAATCCGACATTCATTAAGATTGCCGCTAAAACTACCGACGGTATATATGCCGTGTATTCTCCGCCCCAGTTAACAATGAGCAAGATAAACGCCGCATGGAGCATGCCTGATAACGGTGTTGTGCCACCAGCACGTAAATTACTAACCGTTCTCATCGTGGCGCCGCCACCCGGAAGTGCGCCAAATAACCCTGCGATTGTATTACCTATACCTTGACCAACTAGCTCCTGATCAGAATCATGAAAGTCTTTAGTAATACTATCAACCGTTAAGGAGGTCATGAGTGAGTCTAATGTTGAAAGTGTGGCAATCAAGAGAGCAGACTTAATCATTTCACCAGCTAATTCAGTATCCCAAACGGGCCATGAGAAGGATGGTAAACCACTCGTTATAGCGCCAACCACAGGAACATTTACATCTGATATTAGATAGTAGGTCGTTGCCAATACAAGAGCAGCAATACTGCCGGGTACATACTTGTTTAATGCTGCTGGCCAAAAGTAAACCAACCCCAAACACAATAAACCGATAACAATATTAGTGTGATTAAACAGGGTAGCTTGTTCAAACAATTGACCAATTGGCACGCCAAATAACGGTTCAACTTGCGATAGTAATATCAAGACGCCTATTCCAGACGTAAACCCTGAGATAACGGGATAAGACACTAAGGTAAAATATTTACCAAGTTTTAATAATCCAAAAGCCATCTGAAACAAGCCAGCTAAGCTCACCACAGTAAATGCGGCAACTAATCCATTATCTGGCGATTGTGCCACAAAACTTGTTAGAATGGCCGCCATCGCGACAGTTAATCCCGTATTTGGCCCAGAGACTTGTACATTGGTGCCGCCAAATAATGAGGCAAAGAAACCTGTAATAACAGCACAATAAATACCTGCACTTGCACCAGCACCTGAGGTGATACCAAATGCTAACGCAAACGGCAGTGCAACGATGGTTGAAGTGAGCGCGCCAAACACATCACCTTTGATGGTGTGTTTATTAAAATGGGATATACGAAGCATTGTTGCCTTTTATGAACGATGAAGAGGAGTGAACGATTGGCACTAATGATAATAAATTATCAGTGACATTTCTTGTTCAATCGTGAAAACTAAGAAAGGCCTCGCAGAAATATTGCGAGATTAGATCAAAATAACCAAAAAGAGTGTAATCATTGTCAATTTCTAATATCACGTACGGAATAATGACTATAGTGTTTATGGCCAGCACGACGTCTACGTCTACTGAGCAAGTATATAAATATCGTCGTGCTGACGGTACGGTCGTATTTAGTGACCTAAAACCTAAAGTAGACAATTTTCAAACACTAAAATTTGATTGTTATGCCTGTAGCACCAATTCATTAGTTAATTGGACAAAGACGCCTCTGCATAAAAAATACCAAGCGATAGTCAATACAGCAGCGCAAAAATATAACGTTGATAGTGCATTAATTAGCGCTGTGATTCATGCAGAATCAGCGTTTAATCCAAACGCAGTCTCTAAGGTAGGTGCACAGGGCTTGATGCAACTTATGCCCGAAACCGCTAATTATTTAGGCGTGAGAAATCCTTTTGATGTATCAGAAAACATCCATGGCGGCGCTCACTATCTGCAAAAAATGCTCAATAAATTCAATGGCGATATAAGTCTTGCAACAGCTGCTTATAACGCAGGTCCCACGACCGTAACCAGATATAAAGGAATTCCTCCTTACAAAGAAACCAAAGCATACGTTAAACGTGTTGCCATTTTATATAAGCGATATCAAATGCTTTAACACAGTGTTAAATGCATATTTTGAGAAAAAAAGAGGAGCCATTTGGCTCCTCTTTGTTCACATTATCAACTTAGAAAGTACCCCAAATTGATAATTTGTATTCTGGCTCTCTGCGACGGTTAGACACTTCATATCCGTTATATTCACCATTGCGATCACCCTCATAAAACTCTCGAGTACGCGTGTATTTGGCAACATTGACACTGTTAACTTCAAGCTGAACTTTATAGTTATCAAAATAGGTTGTTTCAACAAATATTAGGCCACGATGATTACCTTCAAAGCTTGTAATTTCATCAACGCGATACGCAGTATCTTCGAATTCACTCCAATATCTAAAGCCCCACGCGAATTTATGCTCCACCATATCTTGACGGAAACTCACATTAACTTCATGAGGAACATCACCACTTGTTGGACGATGACGGCCAATAATTTTATCGTGAAACTTTGAGTCTTCGTGCTCATAAGACACTTCCAACAGGCCATTATCGAGAAAGCCGTCGGTTGGTAAGTTTAACGATACATCCACTGCCCACAGTTTCGATGTGCCCGCATTACCAAGCCCTTGCCCGCCATTTGTGAGGATGATCTCTTCGAGTTGATCATCACGCCATATATGCTTCGCTTCTATTTTAAAACTGCCTTTCTCACTAAAGCTCCAATCATAAGTAAATGATAAATCGGTGCTTTGCTCTGGTTTTAATTTTGAGTCTGTCTCTTATACACATCTCCGAGCCCACGAGACTAGGCATGATCTCG
>CAJXRU010000054.1 GCA_913060565.1 uncultured Gammaproteobacteria bacterium
GTATAAGAGACAGACCATATTTTATCCGCATCCATGCGGAAAATATTAAAAAATCGTCCCTGATTTTTTTATTGGTCAATTATAAAAATAAGGCAATACATAACGGGAATCTCCGCGCTTTGAAGTCAGAGGTAATAATTAGTTTCTAGCATCTTTGTTTTGTAAAAACGCATAAATCAACACCAACATCACCAACGAACTAATCAATAAGCCACCTGCTATTTGGTGGGCTTGTTGATATTCAAAGGCTTCAACATGTTCGAACAAGCTAATGGCTAATACTTGTGTTTCACCGGGAATATTACCGCCAATCATTAATACCACGCCAAATTCGCCTAAGGTGTGGGCAAATCCCATCACGGCGGCGAGTAAAAAACTGCGTTTAGTCATGGGAATGATGATGTGCTTGATGGTACTCCGACGCGACATTCCTAAGGTTTTAGCGGCTTCTAACTCTTTATTACCTAAGGTCACAAAGCCAGCTTGCAGCGGCTGTACGACAAAAGGGAGCGAATAGATGATTGAACCTATTAGCAAACCACTAAAACTAAAGGCAAGAGTCGAACCTGTGAGTGATTGCCAAATTTGGCCGGGTAAATAATTAGGTGAAAATGCTAGCAGTAAATAAAAACCAAGTACTGTTGGTGGTAACACTAATGGCAGGGCAACCAGAGCTTCAAATAATGGGCGTAATTTATTCTTGGTTTTTGCCAACCACCACGCAATAAAAGGACTGATGGTCAGTAAGATTAATGTAGTTAAAATGGCAAGTTTTAGGGTAAGCCATAATGCTTGTAAATCATTATTCATTGGAGTCACCAATTAAATAGCCACTGTTTGAAATGATTGTTTTACCTTCGGCGGTTAAGAAGTTGAGAAACGCTTTGCTCGCTATTTTTGAACTACCGTGATTAGTGATAACAGCATACTGCTTAATAGGTGAATAAAGGTGGTGAGGTAAAACAAAATAATGGGTAGTTTGATTATTTTCTCTTAACTGGCTTAGTGATACAAAGCCAGATTGTGCATTACCACTAGTAATAAACTGCAAGGTTTGAATGACATTGTTGCCCATAACTAACTTTGATGAAATCTCAATTCTAATCGCTAGATTATCTAATAAATTAATTGATGATAATCCGTAAGGCGCAAACTTGGGGTTTGCGATTGCTAACTTACCTGCTTGCGATTTTATACTGGCTTTTAACTCTTCTACTGAGGTTATTGTTTTTTCTGGTGTGAAAAAAACGAGTTGCCCGGTGGCATAATGTGTTAGTGAACTTGCATCTGCACGTTCATTTTTGATCAGCCATTGAGGACGTTCTTCATCGGCACTTAAAAATAAATCATAGGGCGCACCATGAAATATTTGAGTGGCTAATGCGCTACTCGATGCGCTAATTAACGTAACTTCATGTGGTGTGTTTTTTGAAAATGAATCGGCAACTTTTTGTGCAGTTGTTTTAAAGTTAGCTGACACCGCGATTTTTAATTCTTCAGCAACACTGGATGATGAACTAATAATTAAGAGAATAAAGAGCAGTGATTTTATGGTGCTATTCACTAGTGTCTTGGCTCCATTTATCAGCCGCTTGATGATCTGACTCTCGCTCATTTAACCAGTTATCACCGTCTGCATTTGATTCTTTTTTCCAGAACGGCGCTTTGGTTTTTAAGAAGTCGATAATGAATTCACAGGCTTCAAACGCTGCTTTTCTATGAGCGCTGGCAACACCGATATAGACGATTTGATCGCCAGGCGCTAGTTCGCCAACACGATGAATAATAATCGGCGTTGCAATTGGCCAACGCTCCATGGCTTGCTGACTAATATTGGCCAGTGTTTTTTCAGTCATGCCGGGATAATGTTCTAACGATAGGGCGCTTACTTCTTGTTCTAAATTAAAATCGCGGACTTTACCAACAAAGGTAATGATCGCGCCATAACCTAGCGGGTTATTCTCTCGCGCTGTGATTTGCTGGTAAAGCGTTGCAATATCAAAGTCAGCTGTTTGCACACTAATCATGATTAACCGCCTGTTACCGGTGGAAAGAAAGCAACTTCGTCACCGTCTTTTATTTCGGTATCCCATGGGCTCATTTCTTGATTCACTGCTACTAATAATTTATCCCGTGTTAATGCAAGATCCCACTTGTCATTAGTGTTAGCCAAATGTGCTCGAAGCATTTCTAAATCACTAAATGCTGATTCAAAGGGTAATGTTAGTTCGCCTTGGCCAATAATTTCTCGAGTTTGGGCGAAAAACACAATAGATAACATAAGAGTTCCTTGATTAGCCGCCGATAGATGCAAGGTGCGGTGTATTACCGGTGTCACCTTGTTGTAGATAATGGCTAACTTTTTTGGTTTGTACCGCTTGTTGTAAACGATCGATAAGTTGAGGTTGTTGTTCGTCGTGTTGAATTAAATCGCGAATATCCACGCCATCTTCACCAAACAAACACAGATGCATTTTTCCTAAAGCACTAACACGTAGTCGATTGCAGGTGTCACAAAAGTCTTTGGCATAAGGTTGAATTAAGCCAAGGCTACCTTGATAGTCTGGATGAGAATAAACTTGTGCTGGACCATCATCTTTAGCGCGCAATTGTTGCACCCAACCCTGCTGTTGTAAGAAGGTTTTGATGCCGTCGCCAGATAAATGGTGCTGATTAAAGAAATCACCAGTTTGGCCACATTCCATTAATTCAATGAAGCGCATTTCAATGTTGCGGCTCTTAATAAATGCCAAAAACTGCTGCAATTCATTGTCATTAAATTGTTTGATGAGTACAGAATTGAGCTTAATTTTTTCAAATCCAACTTCAAGGGCTTTATCTATACCGCGCATGACATCGTCAAAACGATTGACGCCGGTAATTTTATTAAACAGATGGGGTGTTAGACTATCGACACTGATGTTGAGTTGATTCAGTCCAGCATCTTTCCATGTTTGTGCATGCTTCGCGAGATTGTAGCCGTTGGTAGTCATGGCTATTTTTTTGATATTTGGAATAGCGGCAATCGCTTCGATAATTTGAGGTAAGTCTTTACGTAAACCCGGTTCACCACCAGTAATTCGTACTTTTTGTGTGCCTACTTTTGCGAAGGTTTTTACAGTGCGTTCAATTTCATCTAATGAAAGAAAACATTGTTTTTCGGTATGCTGATAACCGTCCGGCAGGCAATATTCGCATTTGAAATTGCATACATCGGTAATTGAAAGGCGTAAATAATAAAACTTACGGCCGTGGTTATCACTTAATTGCATAGTTTTGCCTAAAAAATTGCCCTAATGAGCTAATGATTAACTCTACCATTAGTTTACCTCATTAAAGGTGGATCAAGATCAAACAATATGAACAGTTTTTGATAAAAATAATTTCACTGCTGTGTCTATTATTTAGCGAAGTAACCTTTCCATAACCTTGCTAATGCAGCTTTCAAGTGCGCTTGAAAATCTTCATTTTGTTGACGCTGTCGTTGTTGCCACAATCCCAAAATAAGGCCGTGACTATCGCTAAATAGCGCCAATGCTTGGGCTTCAGTCAACATTGGAAATTGTTGACTTATTTGTGCCGCGACATGATTGGCGTGATTATTCATCCATTGATAGTACTCATTCTTAATTTGCTCATTACAGCCCGGTTCTAATGTTGAACACGATAAACTAGCCAATGGAAAAAATAGTGGGTCTTCTAATGGGTATTTCACAAAACAATTTAGTAACTCCGCCAAGCTTTGTGTCGTGGTAAGCGTGTGTTGTAATTGCTCAAACCACACTTGGTAATGCTGTTGTAGCAACGACAGATAAATAGTTTCTTTGCTTGAGAAGTAAAGGTAGACAGTTCCTTTCGCTTGGCCGCAATCTTTAGCGATAGTCGCAACGGTTGGCAAGATAAAGCTTTCTTGAAACAGTGAAGCCGCTGAATCGATGATGGCTTGATGTTTTTGTTGCTTTTCTTGGTCTGTATTAGCGCGTGATGTCATTTTTCATGCCTTCCATTGCTAGTTTGTGGAGTCAAGACAAATTATTGAGTGCGTCATTGCGATCGATCAATATTTGAAATCGCAATCTGATTAATAATATACGTTAATCTTTAAGTGAACATTGGTCAATAGCGTGAATAAAACAATAGAATGGGATCAGGCTTTAATTGAAAAATACAATTATAGCGGTCCAAGATATACATCGTATCCAACTGCTCTCGAATTTAGCGAAGAATTTGCTGAAGATGACTTTGTTCAAGCCGTCACTAATAGCAATAATGAAAGTCTATCGCTCTATATTCATATCCCTTTTTGTCACATGCTTTGTTACTACTGTGGCTGTAATAAAATTATTACTCGCCATGCCCATAAAGCTGATCAGTACTTAGAGTTTTTAGCCAAAGAAATTACGGCGCGTGCTCAATTATTTAAGCATCAGACTGTTACTCAAATGCACTGGGGCGGTGGTACACCGACGTTTTTGACCAAAGAACAAATATCTTCGTTAATGAATTTATTACGCCAAGAATTTAATTTTGCTGATATCGGTGAATACTCGATTGAAATTGACCCACGTGAAATTGAATTAGACACATTAGATCACTTGCGTAACGAAGGCTTTAACCGCATTAGTTTGGGGGTGCAAGATTTCAATAAAGATGTTCAAGTCGCTGTTAATCGTGAACAAAGTGAAGAATTTATTTTTGCGATGATTGAGCGTGCTCGTGAGCTTGGCTTTGTGTCCACCAGCATTGATTTGATTTATGGACTTCCCCATCAAACCACGGAATCATTTGCTAAAACAATTGCCCGTGTTATTGAATTATCGCCAGATCGCTTGTCTGTTTTTAACTATGCTCACTTACCGCAAATTTTTGCTGCGCAGCGTAAATTAAAAGAAGAAGACATGCCGTCTCCTCGCGAAAAATTACAAATCTTAGAAAATACCATTAATCAGCTGGTTGCTGCTGGCTATCAGTACATTGGCATGGATCATTTTGCTAAACCTGACGATGAGTTATCTATTTTACAAAACAATGGCAAATTGCACCGTAACTTCCAAGGTTACACTACACAGCCAGAGTGTGATCTTTTAGGGTTAGGTGTTTCAGCTATTAGTCAAATTGGTAATTGTTACGCCCAAAACCAAAAAGATATAAAGCAGTATTACGCCAGCGTCGACGAACGATCTAATGCACTATGGAAAGGTGTTGGGTTAGCTGAAGATGACTTTATTCGCCGGGCAGTGATCAAACAATTGATCTGTCACTTCGAGTTAGATTTTGGATCAATAGAATCGCAATGGGATCTTAGCT
The DNA here is from genome assembly GCA_913060565.1 of uncultured Gammaproteobacteria bacterium. Classification (GTDB taxonomy): domain Bacteria; phylum Pseudomonadota; class Gammaproteobacteria; order Enterobacterales; family Psychrobiaceae; genus Psychrobium. Next base: position 5,308 of record CAJXRU010000054.1, read on the forward strand.
TTGAAGAGTACTTCAAAGAAGATCTTCAATTACTTCAAACGTTTATCGACGATAAATTGGTTGAATATGATGCCCGTTCATTAAAAGTGACACCGAAAGGTGAATTATTAATCCGTAATATCTGCATGTGTTTTGATGTTTATTTGCGCGATAGAGCCCGTCAACAGCAGTTTTCAAGAGTTATTTAATTTAAAAAAGTTATTCGAAATACAGCGTTTTAGTCTACAGTTACATTCCTTAACTAAAACGCTTTTTTGGATTTTTAATGCAAACGGACTTTTCTCAATACACCCTCGAAGAACTCATTTCAAAAAGAAAAAATCTTGACCCGCAAAGGCAACAAAATGAGATAGATGACTACGATGATGAAATTGATCGTCGATACGATGAACTTGAAAACTCGCATCGAAAAACTAACGAAGTTATCCCCCCAAATTTTATTAATGTCGCTCGATTCATCTGTGGCGGGTTTGCTGCGTGGATTATTGCGACCACATTATTCACCATTTCAGATAGTTATTTTCAAGTAAAATCACCGTTATTATCTGAACTGCATCAATATGATGCTGTTGTAACCAATACAAGCTGTACAGTAGGCAGCGCTGATTTAGAAGTCATGGATGAATTTAGCATGCTAGAGATCGATTCTATGGGCGATGCATTTTCAGCGATAGGTATTACTGATAAACAGTGCGATAAAATTTCTGCGCATCTTAGTACTGCAACGATGGTAACGTTGTGGCATCAATCGGGGGAAGTATTTCAGATTGATGCGGATGGCCATCAATTATTAACGTATGAAGAAATGAATAAGATCAGAACGCGTTTAATGGCGTTAGATGTTGCACCTGCGCTAATAACGATATTTTTATTTTGGATGTTTCTCGGTAAGTTTGTCATTAAGGCGGTAAAGATAGCATTGAGAGGACAGCTGTTGGATGAGTGAATAGTTTGTACTATGATAGCTCGATGATTTTAAAAGGATTAATGCTTTGAAGCTTGATTACACCACATATTCTCTTAAAGACTTATTGGAAACAAGACGCCGCATTGATGCCGAGCGTTATCCTGAGAACTTCGATGCATTAGTTAATGAAATAGAACGTCGCCGCCTCTGTGGCAACTTACACGGCAGTAATACCGAACATCTTAGTGGTTTTAATGATGACGACGATGATGAAGCTGATACATTTTTTGTCGATTTCAAATCCAATGGGCATAAAAAACGTCGGCGTTTTGTGATCACTGCCGTGCTGGCGGCTACTTTGTGTATATTGGCATTAATCGGCAACGAATATTGGGTCACTTCATTAGAAAATGTTCGGCAATACAATACGACCGTGTCTGACATGCGCTGCGTGGTGACTGATGTTGAAGATGAAGAAACAGGAAATATTCGTCGCTATATCGACTTAGAATTATCATCAGGATCTGACTTATTTGCTGCATTTGATATCAATCATCGTATGTGTAAAACCATCAAAAAAGAATACCCTAGCGGTGCTCAGATCAATGTGTGGCATCAAGACGGTGTTATCTATCAACTGAAATCTGACGATAGAATGTTGTTGTCATATCGACTCTTAAAGCCGCGTATTAGAGCGTTTCAAACACAAAATACATTATATTATATCTTTGGATTACTCTTTATATGGTTACTGTGTTTTAAGACATTTATAAATGCCGTATCTCCCGGTACCTTTACAAAAGACGATACTTATTACTGATTAAATAAATGCGCCGATGCGATATCAATTATGAAAATTAGATAGCAATTGGCGCACACTTATTACAATAATTTATTGTGGTCTATCGCCATATTCTTTTTAAGAAATCGATAGAGCTTTTTATCCTTTATTGGATCAATTGATTTTAGTTTACCGCCAATATTATCTGCTAATGACTTTTCGAGTAAATATTGATAAGCATAGATCCCTATTTTGCTTGACGGTGAATGCTTGGCTTTGGGATCAATAAATAAACTGACTTGTTTATCCATTGATTCCACATTGAGCGCGTAGTCTTTTACGTCAGCAATAAATACGCGACGATCATTTTTACCTGCCCACATAATTAACGGCTTTTTAATGTGTTTAGCGTGTGCTGCTGGTGATTTTTCATAATGCTTGGCCATTAGTTCTTTATCATCCCAGTCAACCACCAATTGTTTCATAAAGTATTCACGCATATATTGATTGGTTTGCTTCGTGAATCGATAATAATACATCGCCGAACGGCCAATATCATGAGGCGGTGCACCAGCAAACCCCACTTGAAATAAGTCTGGCGTATAAGCTAATGCGGCAAGTGTGCTGTAAGCCCCAAATGAATGGCCAACAACAGCTAATCGATTTTTATCGCCGACATTATTGTTCAATAAATAGTGAACGCCATCAATGATATCGCGCTGAATCCGCCCATCACCATGTTCACCCTTTGTACTGGTAAGGTAGTCTTTACCAAAGCCAGTTGATGAGCGAAAGTTTGGTTCAAATACTATGTAGCCACGGTTAGTTAACAATTGCGTTGAGCGTTGATATTTGTCGGTTACACGGCTCCATGGACCACCGTGGACATTTGTGACTAATGGAGCTTTACTGATATCAACGCCAGAGGGCAACGTTAAATATCCTTGTAATTGATAGCCGTCGCGACTCGTGTAATGTATTGGAAATTTTGCAGCAATATCATGTTGTTTAAGCATTGGTTTATTTGCATTCGCTTGTTCAACAATTGGTTTTAAAGGGCGTGTTAACGTTTTGGTTGTTGGTTGATATAGGTAATAACGTACCGAGTTGTATACATTGTTATTATCTATGATTAGCCAAGGTTGTTGATTAATATCTTGTGACAATGATGCACTAATACGCATGGACGAGGTTGCTAATTTTTTCTCTATTAAGTTAATGTGTTGCTGTAATTCTTTGTTATCTGAATAGTTCTTAATATAGTCGCCGTGGTAACTCAAAATCGGTGCACTAATTAATTGTTTTTTCTGATTAAATTGAAATACAGCGCCAGATAGGTCTGCGCGGTTTATAGGATCGGAATGCACTGTTTTTACACTGCTAGATGATAAATCAACGAGCGCTAGCCGGGTGAGATCTGATTGATAATTTGAGATTAACAATAGATTTTGTCGTTTTCTATCGAAATAGATAGCACCGCATTGATCATCCCATTCACATTGCCAGAGAATTTTTTCTTGCCTGTTGGCAATATCAATAATGTATTTTTCACCTTTGTTGCCGTCTGCTTCATTGTAGCGGGATAGGATAGAAGGATTTCCGGCAGCATCTAACCCAAAACTTGAAAAGCGATGGGGCGTTTGATAAATCACAGATTCTTTTCCGTTGCTCTCTACACGAAGTACCTGATATTGCTTAGTTTCAGCATGCCATCGACGCACAATAATACTATTGGTGAAGGTATTATCATCACTAATAATTTTGTCGTGATAGCGATTATTTTTGTCGAACAAAATTTGCGGAGCACTGCCCTTGTTTACGCCAACAACAGCAATGCTTTTACGCGTCTCAAAAAACATAGATTGGCTATCGACAGTCCATCTCACATTAGATAACTGTTTGGTACTAAAGAGTTTATGAGATTTTTTAGTAGCAATCTCGTAAATCCACAATGAAACAATACGTTTATGATCTGGCCCACTTTTCTCAAAGTAATTTAAATACTTGCCATTTGGGGACAGTGACACACCATAAATGTTGCTGGCATTAAAAATAGTTTGATAATCATGTAGCTTAGGGATTGCCTTTGATTGGCTAATGGTTATTTGCTTTTCAAGCGCTGACGGTGATGAATAAACAGCTTCTTCTGCGAGTTCTTCATTTAATTCAACAATGAAAATAGCATGAGCTGATCCTGATAAACACGCAGCAGTCAGGCTCAAAATACTTAATAGCTTTGATAATGATTTCATAATGTTTACTCGCTTGATGCTGCTTTTGCAGCATCAAGAATTAATGATGGTTAATCGGGATTGTGTTTGGCGGCGTATAATGCTTCGCGCCAATTAATCATAAAGAAGAATGCTAATAGTCCTGGCAGAGCACAAATTAAATTGAGTATGCACCACATCAACGTATTGCTGGTGGACAGCTTTATTCTTCGTGCCAATAACAAAGTCACTAGGGCACTGAATATCGCTGCAAACAAGATGAGATAGTATGTTTGTGGCGGATAAGCTTCAAATACTTCGTCTATTGACATAAAAGAGTCTTTGTATGACGGTTTCGTTAACGATTCTAAGTAACGGAAACCTAAACCAACAACAATAGGCGATATCCAATAATCCTGTGTTGATATCCATGATGGGATTGGTCGATATCCTTTAAAAGAATGCGTTGCCAGTAGCTCTGATGAACCATCATGTTTCACATAAAGAAGGCCATAACCCGGTTTTCTATAGCCATGAAGCATTCTGCTTTTGTAATCCAAAAGATAGCCGTCAATAAGGTCGGTATATCGAATGGTTAATGTTGGATTGTAAGGATATGGATGCTCAATAACGTATGCTGGGTGCGTGTATTCATTAGCTTCGTCAAAACGTCCATAATCAAATGCATAGAGCGATTTATCTGAAATAACTAAGTAATAATCGCCCGATTGTTGAGGAGCAACATTACTTTGGTATTGTTCACCATTGGTAAGTTGATGCTTAATCTCGATTTCACGTTGTGAAAAGTCGACGACATAAATGGTGTCATTTGTTTGAATAAACTTATTAAATAAAACGCTTGGAACACCGCCAAATCTATCTTGCTCATTGATTGTGGCATCTGCTGCTAAGAAACCCTGTGCGCCAACAAAACCGACTGGCTCATCTGTGATCAGGTGATGGCCAACGAGCACGCCCTTTTGATGAGAAAATACCCATTGAGTTTTGTTGACGGAATCATTAAGCGCAAATTGCTTATCTTGGTGTTGTATTTGTCCAACCAATTGTTGAGGCGTAAACCTTGTGCTTAATCGTTGAATTTCTGCTTTTTCTAAGCGCTTTACCAATTGTTCTTTTTGCGGGTAATCATCATCAATAAACTTTTCAGCTAATTGAGGAGCTTTCAAGCGCCACACTTCGCTGTAGTATCCAGCATGCTGATCTTGCGAATACTGATCGGGATGTTTGTCTATCAACATTAATGGAAAGTGATAATAAGTCACTTGCATGAAAATGATAACTGCAGCGAACCAAGGTTGCAGTGTAAGTGCACTAAATAGCACTAATCGCTTGTCACTAAATTGTTCAGAGAGATTAACTTTGAACGATATTCTTGATAAAACAAACGTAATACACAAGGTTAATATATCTAGGCCAATGAGAACGTCACTACTTATGATATCGCGTGAGCCCGTGATGAGAATGATCCAACTAAAGCTTAAAATTGCGGCTTTGTGAGGAGACAGCATAACGTAAGTGCCGACAAAATAACTCGATATCGATACAAATAACAGATGCAATATCCATAGATAATATCTTCCTTCAATGACCATATTAGTCGTCAGATCATAACCTAAGGTTACTGTAATAAAAGGGAGTATTAGAGCGCTGACTAACAATAATGCGCCAGCTCCAATCAATGAAAGATGAATATTCTTGGTCGCAATTGGTCGATGTACCAAATAAGTCCATTGTGCTTTTCGGCGATGCAAATACATTTGAATTACACCAAATATAAAGCTCGCTGCAATCACAATAAGATACACCGAAAATGTTTTCATTGTCTTCATTTCAGTAAGCGGAATAGACGTTGACGCATAAGTCCAACATACTGTTAAAACAAGGCCGAATATAAAGGCTATTTTTTTGAAACGATGTAACTCGTTTTTAAATAAATCAAACATGTGCTGCCTCCTGCTTGAAGTCGTTGCGCAGAGCATCGCGCCAATCATTAATAATCAAAAAAGCAATTAATGCGGGTAGTGCACCAATTAAGCTTAAAGCGACCCATAGCCAGCGATTGCTTGGAGACATTGGTAGGCGTTTGGCAATAATTAAGGTAATTAGCGCAGAAAATAATGCCATACCAATACAGAATGCCCAGATACTTGGTGGGTAGCTGCGTTGCCAGAAATATTTCATGGACTCTGGTGTCGTTTTTACAGTGGTAAGAATACGCCCAAGCGAAAATTCAATTACATTGGACACTATTGGAGATAAGGTGAAATATTGCTCGGTCAGTAAACGAGACTGATGGCGAATATTAAACTGTTTTACCGCAAGTGAGGTAATGTCGTTATCATGTGTGACATAAATGAGCTCACTGCCTTCTTCTTCAAATCCAAAGAAGTGAGAGCTGCTAAATAGAAACAAATAACCGTCGGTCATCTGACTAATTTCAATATGCATGTTGTTTTCTAAGGCGATTGGTAAATTCACGCTATGTAATGGTTCAATAAGGCTTGATGCCGTCGAAAAGTCGGTTTTATTGAATAAAACAAGTCGCTTGTTGGTGCGAAGTAGCGTGAGATCAAAAGCCGATACAGGTGAGCCAGCGAAGATTTCATCTCCCGATAGTGTGTAAATAGGCGTTATCTTTTGCGCTTTAAAATCAATATTAAACAGCGTGTTTTGGGTGTAGATATACTGTGAGCTAATAATATTAGGCACATACTCAAATTGCTGTTGCGGTGTTATTTTTTCTGACGCAGCTACAAATCCTGCTCTCGTCAACAATCCAGCATGTTCATCCGTTTTCATACTGCGTCCTTCAAACACCATCTTGTCATGGGAAAACACCCATATAGTGTTGTCTTCCCCCCATATTTCATAACCACGATCGCTAGTAAACAGTTGGCCTTTGGTTACTTCAACACGCTTGCGCAATCCAAAACTTTTAAATTTAGCCAAGCTCAGTTGTCTATTTAACGCTGGCGCTAAATCGCTATCACTTTTGGCAAGCAATGCTGCAAACTGCTGTTTGGTGTCGCTGAGAACAAAAGAATAGTAACTATCTTTTGTTAAATCTTTATTGGGGTGAATGCCCATCATGCCCATTGGCACGTGATAATAAACCGCTTGCAAGCTGCCTAATATCCAAAAGAGCAGTGGTTGCATTGCGACACTCATCAACACAATCATCGATTTTTTACTGGAAAAAATAGAGAGATCTATTTTAAAAGCGCTACGAGACATGTAAAAGCTTAAGCCACAAAAAATAGCAGCATTTAATAACATGTAGTTGGCGTGAATGGTGTTTCTAGCGCACAAATACGCCACCATCCATAACGACATAATCACCAATTTTGATGGCGATAAAACAGCGTATGTCGTAATAAAATAAGCCGTTGCCGCAATTAACATCATTTCGACACACATCAGATAGTGACGCACATCTACTACGTTATTAGTCATTAAATCTAAGTAAGCAACGACGCTAACAAAGGGAAAAATAAATCCAGCGAAAATAACACAAAGCGCTGCTGCACTGAGCGCCAAATGGATTTTGGACATTGATAATGGCCGATGTATTAAATAGGTCCAATGGTTCTTACGCTTATGTAATAGCATTTGCACAGCGCCAATACCCACACCTGCGCTTAACGCACACAGCATTAAAATAGCGTGTGTGAAATAGATAGGCTTTAAGATTATCATCATTTTACCGATGATAATCCAACACAGGATTTGTAAAAAATAGGCGGCAAGCGCTACTAAGCGATAGCGTTTAAACTCGCTCAAAAATAGATCAAACATAATAATTCCTAAACCGAGGTTGGTTGTGGGGCCTTATGATTCTTAGCTAAAACAGAGTTAACGGCTTTTTCCAAATTAATGGGAGAACGCACGATTCCTTGAGCACCATTGCGTATTAGAAATGCTTCGAACTCGCTGCTATCTTGATCGCTAACGATTAAGTGATATTGCCCTTCGATAGATTTTTTAGTGAGTAAACCAGGAATATCATCATTGCTTGGCGCTTGATTGGAAAAATCGCAAATCCAATAATGAATGCGTTCTAAAAATTCGTCGGGGCTCGCTACATACTTCACTTCGCCTTTTTCCATAATCACTAAATTTTCAGCAACACGTTCAATTTCTTCCATCTGATGAGAGCAATAAATGATGGTTGTGTTATTGTCGGTTTCTGTGTACATCAACGCTTCTAAGAAGGCTTGTTTCGCAACAACATCAAGGCCAAGCGTTGGCTCGTCTAAAATAAGCAAATCTGGTGATTGTGCTAATGCCATCGACAAATTTAAGCCGGCGCGTTCACCCCGTGATAAACCAGATATTTTTTGATCTCCTTGCACATCAAAATTGCCAATGACGGTATCGTAAATATCTTGACGCCAATTACTGTATAAATTGCGCTGCATCTGTGTTATTTCATCTGCAGTCATCCATGTTGGCAGAGTGTGTTCTTCATTAACGTAGCCAATTCTTCCACGCATTTCAGGCGTTAACTCACGGCTATTCATACCTAAAATGGTTGAACTGCCCAGTGTTGGCGCTTCAAGGCCAAGTAAAATTCTAAATAATGTTGATTTACCCGCGCCATTTGCACCGATCAGTGCGTGGATACCGCCTTGGGGAATCTTTAAATCGAAAGAGTTTAGCGCTAACTTCTTGCCAAATCGTTTCGTCAAACTACTCGTTTCAATGATGTAATCAGTCATTGTCTTTATCTCGCTGAGTTAATTGGTTTAATTGTGCCAACACATAGTCACTCACCTGTTGCGGTGTAAAATCTAAATGCATGACGTCATTAATAAACACCTGCGTTGCTTGTGCTAACTTATCGCTTTGCTCTGCACTCGACAGTTGCTGAGTTACTTCACAAGCAAAAACGCCAAGTCCTTTTCTAGACTCCAACACACCTAAGTTGGTGAGCTCGGTGTATGCCTTGGCAACGGTATTGGCATTAATGGTTAATTGCATGGCTAGGCCACGCACGCTAGGTAACTTAGCCCCTGCTGGAATCTTGCCAGTGGTAATTTCCCTGCGTATTTCATCGACTATTTGACGAAAGATAGGTCGGGCGTCCCCGGGTGCTATCTGAATCGCAATGGCAGTCACTTTTGTCATTATTATAAACTTAAGGTGTACTATGTGTGCTAGTACAGTAATACAGTTTGATGAGGTGTGCAAGAAATGATCTGAATTAATTCCATTAATTAAAATCAAAGAATTCTAAAGTTTTATTAGAAATAGGTTGTCAAAACCTAATCACGTGAAAAGAAAAGCGCTTATAAGCCAGTAATAAAACGACAATGGCAAATGTGTTTTACTAGCGAACTCTCTATCTCTAAATTACGATATATAATATTTTGTTTTGACATTGTAAATTTGAAACAAATATGTAACATACCCTACTTCGTTATTAGAGTCAGTGACGAAAACCTCATGGTAAAGGACTACATATAAGCTCAGGATGGCCAACAAACTTCTTTTTTACATTCCTTTATTACTTTTAGACAAACATTAGATTGTGGTTGTACCGCATTTAAATTGTGGATAAAAATATGTCTCTCAAAGTAAAAAGTGCTGCTTTAGCAATACTATCAATAACCCTATTTCCTACATATGGAATGCTTGCTCAAGATTCAGGACCTGAGTCCGAATTTTTAAAAAAACCTTCTGAATTTGAATTAGAAAGGATGGCTCCGAGAACGGAGTTAGATATGTTGTCTACTAATCTTGCTGGTGAAAACATTTCATTAGCCGATGGTGGATTGTCATTTAGCAACATTGACGTTTCAGTGCCTACTGACATGGCTATTTCAGCTACAATTAAACGAACATATCAACGATTATCTGGTTTAAATGACAAAGACGCATCAGCTTTTGGTGATTGGAAATTAGATATTCCTCGCATTGAGTCTACTGTGTTATTTGGCGACTCTCGCGAAAGTAGAAACTTTCATCCAGAAACCGCATGTTCTCGATTGTTTAGCCCAGGTTCTGTCGTTGGTGCATTAGGTCAAACTATAGATCAAATAAGCTATTGGAACGGTGCTACATTATCTCTTGTTGGTCAAGGTGGGGGGAAATTATTACAAGGAGAGACTGGTTACAAAACAACAACAAATACTTTAGTTTCATGTCATACCGCGTCAGATAATTCACAGTATTTTCAGGCTAAAACATCTGAAGGAATTACCTATGAATTTAAACAGCGAAGAGTCATACACGGATTCCCGCTCATTAGGAAATTTAAAGCTGCAGGGCGTGCTCAGCTACAATATTTAGTTACTAAAATTACAGATAGATTTAACAATGAGTTGCATTATAACTATACAGATGAAAACTTAACATCGATCACATCAAAAGCTCATGGTAGTCCTACAACTCGCGCGCTTATTTCACTTGTGTACATTAATAATGTTGTCGAAAGTGTAACGGCAAATGGAAAGACATGGCAATATAAGTATGATGATGCACATAATCAACAACGCCTTACATCGGTCACTTTGCCAGATCAGCGTCAATGGTTATACAACTTTCCATTTTTCATTGGTTATGCGCCTAAGTTTGAAATAAAAGGGACTACTATTTATAAATCCAATCAGGAACCAGCAAATCCTGCAGCTTGTGATTATATTGGATTGAGTGATCTTGGAAATAAAATAACAGTAACTCATCCTCATGGTGCAACAGCAACTTTTGACTATGAATTATTAGTACATGGTAAAACAGAAGTTCCTGCCGACAAAATGAATCGCAGTCCACAGTCATCAAAACCTGCCTATAATATTAATAGTTGCTACGCTGCGATTGCCATTAAGAAGAAAACACTCACAGTAAATGATGATATTTACACTTGGAATTATGATTATTCTAACAACACAAAACACTGGAATATCGATAAATGGTTAACTGGTGAACTCACGTCACCATATACCTTTAACCAAGACAATGTGGTTTATGGTAATGCAGCAACAAAGAAAGCATATTGTGATACTAAAGAAGAATGCCGTAAAATCCCGACTCACTTTGGTTTTGAACAATTAGACTTGAGAGTCTTAAAAGTTATTGGGCCATCAGGCAGCAAAATTAAGCATTATATTAGTAAACGCTGGGATCATACTGAAGGTAAAGTTGTAGCGACACAAATATTAGATACATCAGATAATGTACTGAATACTACAATTAAACAATTTAGCATTAATGATTATAAGGGAGATGCTGGGCTTCATGACCACCAATATAGCACTAACATTGCGCCTATACACAATCAAATAGTGACAGCGTCACACACTGAAATTCGCAATAATGATACCTACTTTACTGATTATCAAGCATATAATGAATATGGTGCTTTATTAGTGTCAAAATCCTATAATTCTTACTCTAATAATCAACGTTTTGTAAAACATACTTATCAGCACGATACAACAAATCATTTATTAAATTTACCTTCGATGAAACAAGTATCCAGTGATGGTAGCAATTGGGTAACAGTAAATGAAGCGACTTACTACCCAGCAAACAGCAACTACCCCTTTCTGCCTCATCAGCAAAAAATTATGGGGAATGTAGTGCGAACCTATAGTCAATATCACGGTGACGGCAATATTAAGCGCATCGATTATCAAGGCACTAATCAGTACGAGTTATACGAAAATTACAAGTTAGGCAAAGCGCAAAAAGTGACTCTGCCCTGTAGTTCAACTAATGGTTGTGGAATAACTAACAGCAGTACGGCGAATACTGTCGTCGCTTTGATGAATATAAATGATAATGGAACGGTTGACAGTATTACTAATTTTAAAGGGCAGACGACTCATTACGACTACGATGGGATGGGTAGGTTGACCAATATTGATATTGCTGATTCCTCTTGGAATGATACAAATATCACTTATACAACGACATCTGATAACCTATTTTTACAACAGATCACAAAAGGCAAATACAAAAAGCAAACTTATTACGACAGTTTATTGCGCCCAATTTATACACTTGAGCAAGATATTACGTCTTCAGCGTCCACTAAACACGTAACTCAACAATTTAATCACAATAACCAAGTGGTTTTCTTGTCATACCCTAGCAATGTTAAAAATACGACAGTGGGTATCGTCAATGAATACGATGCCTTGGGACGAATCATTGAAACACGCTCTACAGATAATGAAATAGTTACTACTCGAGAATATCTATCGGGCAATGAAATAATCGCTACGGATTCTAATGGTTATTCAACAACTACTGCTTATTTAGCCTATGGTAATCCTGCTCAAAAATTGCCAACGGAAATCAGAAGCCCCGAGCAAGTTACTACTTCAATAACTTACAACTACCTCGATCAAGTTTCAGCTATAAATCAAGGCGGTGTCACTGAAACTCGAATTTATGATGAACTGGGGCAATTGTGTAAAACTCATCGACCAGATGTAGGAATGGCAGCGTTTGGTTATGACAGTCAGCGTAGGCCAGTATGGCAATACTCAGGTAACCTATCTAATTCGGGATCTTGTACTGTTACATCTACTCAGCGTGAACAGGCAATGTCTATTTCCTATGACAATCAAGGAAATATCTGGAAGCAACAATTTAGTGATAATACGCCAGATAAAACCTTTGAATATGATGATGTTGGATTACTCAAAAGTCTCATTGCGGGCGCCGTAACCTGGTCGTATTCGTATGACAATCAAAACAACTTAACTAGTGAAACGCTATCTGTTGACAATAAGAGCTTTAATATTGGTTGGTCATATAATGCAAATAATCATTTAAACAGCATAACTTATCCATCTAACAGAACCGTAGAGTATGCGCCAAATGCGCTTGGTCAACCTACAAAAGCGAATAATTACGCAACGCAATTAAGCTATACGCCAAATGGTCAAATTGAAAGTATGCGCTTGGGTAATAATGTTGTAAAACTAACAGAGTTTGACGTTCACTCTAGGCCAACATTATTGCGAGACTCGTTGAGTAACCAAGATATTATTAATTATTCCTTAGGCTATGACGGTAATAGCAATCTCTCGTATCAAAATGACAATGTTAATTCTCAAAAGAGTATTAGTAGTCTTTCTTATGATGGATTGAATAGACTGACAGGTGCGGCAGGTAGTTGGGGGATTGCAGACTTTCAATATGACGGGCTTGGAAACATTACTCGCAAGCAGTTAGGCAATAAAGTCATCAACTACCAATACCAGAACAATCAATTGACTAGCGTTAGCGGTTCGCTTGTTAAGGCATTCGATTATGACAATCGCGGCAACATGATAAAAAGTGGTAGTCAGTCACTAACTTTTAACCGATTAAATCAAGTCACTCATCTAAATAGTAACCAATACATTTACGATGGTTACGATCGCCGTGTTAAGGCAGTAACGAATTCAGGAACGACTTATTCTGTTTATAGCAAAAATGGAAAATTGATCTATCAAGTAAATATAGATAAAAACGATACAACCGATCATATTTATATTGCTGATAAATTAATTGCAAAAGTGACTAATGGTCTGCGTAAGCCGACTTTGAACACCAGTGAGCCTGTACTAGGAACTGGAAAAGTGACATTTTCATGGAATTCTATTCCAACAGCGACTCGCTACGAGTTAGAAAAGAAAACTGGAAGCAGTTGGAGCAATATTTATAGCGGAAGCGGATTTTCCTATATAGCTACAGAAACTGCGACAGGCAGTTATGAATACAGACTGAAAGCTTGTAATTCTAAGAAGTGTAGTAGTTATGATAATTCAGAGCTGATCAATATTCTATTTAAACCGAATGCTCCTTCGGAGGTTTCTGTACCTGTAACTACAAGTCAAAACGGAAATATCTCTATAAGTTGGAACCAACCATCACATACAGATAATTTCAAGCTCTATCAAAAGTCTAGCGCCAATAGCTGGCAATACATTAAGTCACTGAGTGCAGTGAGTTATAGTGTAAATGGATTAGGCAATGGGAGCTATACCTATGCTGTTGAAGCGTGTAATGCGGCAGGTTGTAGTGCGAAACGAATTTCAAATAGCATTTCCGTTTTGCATCCAGCAGCGACTCCTAGCTCTATTAACGCTCCTAAAGGTACGGATACTGACGGTGCTTATACTATTTCGTGGTCATCAGTAAGTACGGCAACCAAATATCAATTATCTCAAAAGATAAATAGTGGTGCTTGGGCTATCGTTAGCGATGGCACCAACTTGAATAAAGCTTTTAGCAGTAAAGGCAATGCAAGCTATCAGTATGCCGTGCGAGCATGTAACGCGTCAGGTTGTAGTGCTTATAAATATTCATCGACATTCAGCGTTCTATTGCCGCCTGTGGTTCCTAGTACCATCACAGTACCAACGGGGAATGACGTTGATGGTGCTTATACAGTATCTTGGCCTGCTGTAAGTACAGCAACGAAATATCAGTTGGCCCAAAAGGTTAACAATGGCGGCTGGGTAACTGTGAGTGATAACTCAAACCGCAGTAAGGCATTTAGCGGCAAAGGAAACGCTACATATCAATATGCAGTTCGTGCCTGTAACGCGTCTGGATGTAGTGGTTATCGTTACTCAAGTACCTTCAACGTATTATTGCCACCACCAGTACCTAGCAGTATTTCAGTGCCAACAGGCACCGACCCTGACGGCGCTTATACCGTATCGTGGCCAGCAACAAGTACTGCAACTCGCTACCAGCTATCTCAAAAAGTAAATACTGGTGCTTGGGTTAGTGTTAGCGATGGCACAAATCGTAGTAAGGCTTTTAGTGGTAAAGGCAACGCCAAATATCAATATGCCGTACGTGCTTGTAATACGTCAGGCTGTAGTGGATATAGATACTCAGCTACATTCAACGTATTGTTACCGCCTAGCGTGCCAAGCAGCATTAATGTACCAACATCAACAGATATCGATGGTGCATTTAGTGTCAGCTGGAATAGTGCCACTACAGCGACAAGTTATAGCCTCTATCAGAGTCTAAATGGTGGAAGCTGGACAACTGTTACCTCAGGTAACTTTACAAGCAAAGCATTATCAGGCAAAGGAAACGGAAGTTATCGTTATGCGGTAAAAGCTTGTAATAGTTCTGGTTGTAGTGGCTTAAAAACCTCGGCCTCATTCACTGTACTTCATCCTCCGAAAACACCTTCGTCGCTTAGCTTACCCAATAGTGATTTCGATGGAAGTTTCAACATGAATTGGAGTGCGAGTTCAACAACAACGCGCTATGAGCTTAGAGAAAAAGTAAACACTGGTAGTTGGAAGACAATTGGCACTAATTTCAAATCGTTAAGCTATACCCGAACAGGACGAGGGAGCGCTAACTATCAATATGGTGTTAGGGCGTGTAATACCTCAGGCTGCAGTAGCTGGCGCTATAGTGGCACATTAATTAATACATTAATGCCGAGTTCGATGTCTGCGCCTAGCGTTGATCACGATGGTCGTTTCTATATTTCTTGGGGGAGTGTATCAACACGAACCTATTACAAAGCACAGGAAAAAACAGGCTCTGGTAGTTGGAAAAACTTACTGTCGTCAACAACATCTACGGCTTATACCCGTCAAGGACGTAGTAGTAATAGTTATCAATATCGAGTGGCTGCATGTAATGCTCATGGATGTAGTGGATATCGAAATAGTGGCACTGTCGTTGTTACATTAACGCCATCGTCGATTAGTTATTCTAGCAAAGACCATGACGGTAGTTTTTCAGTGAGTTGGGGGAGTGTTTCAACAGCAACCAGTTATCAATTGGAACAATATAAATCCGGTCGCTGGACAACGGTTTATACAGGTTCATCTCGTAGTAAATCGATGAGCAATTTAACTGATGGAAATTATAAATATAGAGTGAAAGCTTGTCGCTCTGGTAGCTGTAGTGGATATAAGCAAGGCAATAATATATGGGTAATCCGTCCTAATCTCTCACTGACGTTTGCTTCGTCTGTTGTGATTAGTCCTCAAAATCTAAAGGTCAGTTGGAATGCTACAGGCGCCGACAAATGTAGCATTCAAGGTGCTCAAAACTTGAGTTCTGCCGGTGAAAGAAACATTTGGATCGGTTCTTCTAAAAATTACAGCATGACTTGTTATTTTGGGAGCAAGACAATAACAAAATCTAAATATATTCGCGTGAAATATAGTGGTGGCGGCGGTGGTATTGATTTTTAACCACAACTATTGAATCTATATTTAAGGAAAGATGATGAAATTTATGAAATTTTTAGTTGCACTCGTGATACTGCTATCTGCAACATTACAAGCGGAAACCGTTACCTATTATCACACTGATGCATTAGGAACACCTGTAGCAGCGACTGACGAAAGTGGTAATGTATTGTGGCGAGAGCATTACTCGCCATTTGGTGAAAAGCTCGATAATAGTCAGGCTTCTCAGTCAAATACAGTTGGTTATACAGGTCATCAATTTGATAGTGATACGGGGCTTGTTTATATGCAGGCACGATACTATGATCCAGTTATCGGGCGTTTCTATTCGAATGATCCGGTTGGATTTAGTAGAGTTGATAACTTTAATCGTTATGCTTATGCTGCAAACAACCCATATAGATATACAGATCCAGATGGAAGAGATATCTATGACATAAACTCGGCAATATATAATAATGGGGGACCTGTAGAAGCTTTTAATCATACTAATCTTTCCGCCGCACAAGCTAATTTTATTGTTGATGTCACGCCTGGGATTGGTGATGCAAAAGGTTTTCATGACGCGTATACATCTCCATCAGTAGTAAACATTTCTGCTGCTATAGTAGGTTTAGTTCCGTTGGTAGGTGATATTGGCTCAAAAATAATTAAAAGTGCTAAACCTGACTTTATAGTTTCACCTGCTGGTACAGTAATACCTACAAATAAAGATTTTAATTTAGTTGATTCCCATAAAAAAGGTGGTGACTGGTTCCAGATTCATAATAATCATAACGATGCCAAGGTCGGTGGTTCTCCCCATACGCACTATCCATTGCAGCATGGCCATAGTAGAACGAGAGAAATTAAGCGAACAAATGGAGCAGATTTAGATAAAGCAGATAGTGCTTTAAAAAGTGGAGCTATGAGAGTGCGAAAAAATCGTCGTGATAAAGGAGGCCAATAGTGACTCAGTTTGTATTAATAATATCGAACAGTTGCAATGAAAACTTGTTGCCTGCATCAAAAGAGTTTAATCTTTTTTCTTATGATGTTGTGAATAAAAAGTATCCCAATCTCTCTATCGTGGATTCTTATGTTATTGATTTTGAAAATAAAGATATTGATGATTTAATGCTGGATGCTCAGCAGCTTATTTCAAGTTCTTATAAATTTAAGCAGACTAAGCTTTATTCTATAATTCAAGAAATTGCAATAATAGCTGATGAAATAATTTTTTGGTACGGTTCAGATTGTGAAGATTTAGATAATATTTATGATGTAGAAACCCTTCTGGGCGAACTTGAAAGTTCGATTAGAGAATCAAATTGTGAATTTTATGCACATTTTAAGAAATCTAATAATGAATAATTAGATATAAAACAACTACAAATGACATTTAGCTAGGGGGGAAGTTCTAGTTTGGTGCATTGACGACGTATTGAGGAGCGACCATATCATCAGTCAAGCATTTTTATAGAATTTAATTGGTAATGATGTTTTTAAATCAGAGCTCACTATTTAGCAATAAGTGGTGAGCTTTTTTATGTTGATGATGGGCAATACTGCCAGCGAACTGAGCGGCGAATAATGGTTGTGGTGTGCAATGTTTGGCGCTGAGCTAGGCAAAGTATCACAGTGCCACTATGTGCTGACACCAGCGAAGTTGCCTAACCTCGCTGTTATCTATTGCCTATTCAAACCAATATAGTCTGCCCACTAAAATGGTGATTTTGCACAGAATCATTGTTAAAAATAAAGTACCTCTGTGCTTCTGATGTGTTTTCTAGAGTTGGAATCTTTATATGCGGTAATAAGCTGTTCAATCTTTAGCGGGATTTCCGACCCACTATCTATTTCTCGTAATGCTGAATGAACTTCGAACCAGTTATATTCAAATACCCAAAACAGTATATCAAGGCGCTTTTTTTTGCTGTTCTCAATCGAAATGAGTTTTTGCATGAGAACCAAAGTTTCACTAACGATATCATGATAAATCTGGAAGTTTTCAATTGGATATGGTGACTTAAAATAAGCACTAAAAAACTGATATTGCTTTTTACGCTTGGCGTTGAATAAATTTTCTGTAATGGGATTATGCTTTGATAGAAAGTATTTCCATATTAATGAATATAGAGCGTCGCTTAGCTCTGACAAAGGTTGAAAATAAAAAAATAAATAAAGGACAGGCTACTTTTTATTACTGATTATTGATATTTTGTTTGTACCTACTATGCTTTGAAATGTTTCAATCAGCGTAGTAGGAATTGTCATGACTAGAGCCCGTCACCAGCTAATTGATTTGTCAGCGACGTCGTATTATCACGTCATTAATCGATGTGTTCGCCGCAGTTTCTTGTGTGGTGACGACCCTTATACCAAGCGAAATTACGACCATAGACGGCAATGGCTCGTTGACCGTATTAAACGACTTTCTTCTATCTTTTCAATTAATATCGCGGCTTACGCGATTATGAGTAATCATTATCACTTAGTGCTACAGGTTGATAAAGTTCATGCTGATATGTGGTCAATGGATGAGGTGATTGAACGTTGGTATCAGCTATACAATGGTCACCCAATTGTTGATGAGTATTTAACTAACCCAGATATATCACCGATAAAATTAGCGAAAGTTGAAGAGTTTAGTGAGTTGTGGCGCGAACGTCTTTATGACATATCGTGGTTTATGAAATGCTTGAATGAACATATATCTAGAGAAGCGAATAGAGAAGATAACTGCACTGGAAAGTTTTGGGAAGGGCGATTTAAATCTCAAGCATTACTGGATGAAAAAGCACTTTTAAGTTGTATGGCTTATGTGGACTTAAACCCAATTAGGGCTGGTATCGCGACCAGCGTAGAAGATAGTGAATTTACTTCGATTAGTGAACGAATCAAACAATACAAATCTCATCAACGGCAACAACAAAGGCCTAATGAAGATTTTTATGTGCCAAGTCAGCCAAACTCGCTATTGCCATTATCTCCGATAGTAAATAATAACGCGATTCCTCTGAGCTATGGTGACTATTTTGAATTAGTTGATTGGAGTGGTCGGCACGTTGACCCAAAGAAAACAGGATTTATCGATGAAAGTGCCCCTCTCATTTTAAACACACTAGGTATTGAAGCTGAAGATTGGACATCGGCCGTTAAAGATTTCAGGCGTCAATATGGTAGTTTTGCAGGCAGTGAAATGCAATTGAGAGATTACGCACACCGTCATGGACGAAGTTGGTGTAAGGGTGTTGGTTAGTCGTTATTTAAATCATCTTTTTAGTTAATTTTCTACTATTAGCTATCGCTGATAGTGGCAAATTGTCTCGAATTCATCAATTATTATTGATTTGTACTAAGCCACTCTTTCGCTGCCTTAATATTTTCGCTTAAAACACACTGGGATGATTTACAAAGTATTCAAAGAAAGATTTTAGTGTATTTATAATGTTTATCTTTCAGTAAGATATGAGTGCCTGTCCTAAAATATATGCTGATTAAAGAAAAATAGTAATGGTATAAACTGTTGATTTTATAAAGTTAAAATGAGGGACTTTGTTTTCTAGATTTGTTACCGTAGCAAAATTGTCTCATTAGGAGTTTTAAATTGATATCTATAGTTATTTGTTTCTTTGCTTCTTTAATTTGGCTTTCTACTTTGACTTTTACGTTTCATAAGTCGATGGTTGATTCAGAAAACCAATCTGCTGGTATGAAAATGTGGTTGCACGTATACATTGCGGCTGTGTTGCCAAAGATGTTGGTACCTGAGTCGTTGTCGAGTGGATCTGTGTGGATAGCCAGATTGTCTTATTTAAGTTTAATCGTTTGCTTCTTTAGTTTTTATCATGCTGTGAAGTTTATTACTGAATAAAGTAAAGAATTTTTAAATGGTGAGTTCCTTATATTTTTGACTGCTTATAACTATGCTGTTATGGCGTGATAATTAAGATGTCCGTTATTATTTTGCATCAATTTAGAGCAATTGGGCGTCCACATTTAGATTGCTAAATATTTGTTACAAAATCTTCTCTGCAAAAACGTATTCCTCGATGTAAACGTGGCATTATACAGCGCTATAAAAATAATTATTTAATACAACTAACTACAGGCCATTCTATGAAGTTATTTAAAAAGTCATTGTTGGTGCTCAGCATCGCCAATGTTTCGGCATTTGCTGGCGCTACTATCTTGCCAGAGAGCGATTCGCTTGTTGCTAATCCAGCGGCTGTTTTATCAACAGATGAATTTAAAAAAGCCGATAAAGCTGACAGCAAAGCAAAAGCTGAAGATAAAAAGGGCGATAAAGGCGACGCTAAGAAAAAGAAGAAAAAAGATAAATTCAAAAAATACGATGATGTGATCACCGATAAAGCAGTGACATCAGAAGGTATTTTTACGACTCACCTTGTTGATAATAAAGTTTATTTTGAAATTCCAGCCGCTGAGTTTGGCCGTGAATTTGTATGGCAAATCAAAACGTCTGGTACTCAACCGGGCAAAGGGTTAATTAGTTCAGACATTGGCCGTCAATACGTGGTATTTGAACGCCATGGTGACAACGTTTTATTACGCAACCGTAACTACTCTGTAGTGTCTGAAGATGGTTCAAGAGAGTCATTAGTTGTTAAGAAAGCAACGATTGATGGCATTGTTGCTAAGTTCCCAATCACCACTTTTTCAAAAGACGATGCTAAGTCGCCAGTGATTGATATCACTAAACTTTATTTGGGCGGCAGCAAGGATTTATTCCCTAATCCGCGTAACCCTAAAGCGACTAAGTTTAAGCTTAACGGTAAAGCGGCACTAATCACCAAGGTTAAAGCGTTTGAAAAGAATATTGAAGGTACAGTATTAGCCCAGTTCACTAGCAGCAAAGGCAATCAAACTAGCGAAATTCGTCATTCTATTTTCGCACTACCTGAAACGCCGATGAAACCTCGTTTTTACGATAAGCGCGTTGGTTATTTCACGGCAAATTATTCAGATTTTAGCTCTGACAAAAATAAAGTAGATACGTTTAGCTTTATTAAACGCTGGCGTTTAGAGAAAAAGAATCCTGAACTGGAAGTTAGTGAACCAGTACAACCTATTGTTTGGTATATCGATCAAGGTACTCCGCAACGTTTCGTTGAAGCCTGTCTCTTATACACATCTGACGCTGCCGACGAAGAGGATAGTGTAGATCT
>CAJXRU010000055.1 GCA_913060565.1 uncultured Gammaproteobacteria bacterium
CGCTGATTAGCACGACAATTTTTTTAGACATGATAACGCCTTAGTTAATTGAAACTTGCTCTTCGTTATCTTGACGAGCAGCGATATCGCCAATATGCCAAGCATTTTCACCAAGTGCTTTAAATTGAGTTAGGGCGCTATCTAAATCAGATTGTGGGACTACAAGGATCATGCCTACGCCACAGTTGAACGTGCGGTACATTTCGTAGGTATCAATATTACCTTTTTCTTGCAACCAGTTGAAAATCGATGGCCATTGCCAACTATTGCCATTAATATTTGCTTTAAGATTTTCTGGTAATACACGAGGAATGTTTTCCCAAAAACCACCGCCTGTGATATGAGATAGGGCATGTACATTGTGTTGTGCAATGACTTCTAGGCAGTTTTTAACATAAATGCGCGTTGGTTCCATTAAATGATCGGCTATTGATTTATCATCCAACATGGTCGAAGGGTTTTCACCGCTTACTTCCAATACTTTACGAATTAACGAGAAGCCGTTTGAATGAGGGCCAGAAGACGCCAACGCAATCAATGCGTCGCCATCGCTAACTTTAGTACCGTCGATGACATCTTCTTTTTCAACAACACCTACGCAAAAACCAGCCATATCATAATCATCGCCATGATACATGCCCGGCATCTCAGCCGTTTCGCCGCCGATTAGAGCACAACCAGATAACTCACAGCCTTTTCCGATGCCTGTGACGACTTGCGTCGCCACATCAACATCAAGTTTGGCCGTCGCGTAGTAGTCTAGGAAGAAGAGTGGCTCTGCACCCTGTACGATTAGATCGTTTACACACATACCGACTAAATCTATGCCGACACTCTCGTGACGCTTTAGATCAATTGCTAAGCGTAATTTAGTACCAACACCGTCGGTACCTGAGACTAATACAGGTTCTTTATATTTAGTTGGTAATTGGCACAGTGCACCAAAACCACCAATATTTCCCATCACCTCTGGACGATGTGTACGTTTTACTACACCTTTGATGTTGTCAACGAGTGCATTACCTGCGTCAATATCAACACCAGCGTCTTTGTAACTTAAGGATTTTGAGTTGCTCACTTGAATTTTCCTGCTTAGCCATAAAAATTGCGCGTATTCTAGCGTAATGTATCTACTTAGAACATGAAAAAATGAGATTTATTTCACGTTTTTTCTGGCGTTTGTGACAACTAAGGTGATGCAGCGCACGCTAAGCTGTGTTTTAGATATACCCAAGCCACTTGAAGCTGCATGTTTCAGAGTTCGGGCAGGAATCGAATACAAGGCATGATTTGTAATTAATGGTTATTCCCTGATTATGAATCATAACGCGGTAGTCGTTTTCTACCCGAACTCCCTTCGGGCAAGGCGATAAGCGACCAACTACGTCGTTATAAGATATTTATTAAGAATGACTTAACGACACATCTTATGCCTAGTATTTGGCACGCTTCTCGGCTTGCTGAAATCGGGCATCTTCATGTAGCTTGGGTATGAAACACTTTGTTCAGCAGAGATAAACCTTAGGTTTGTAGACTGGCTTCAACAATTTGCTTAGTGATTAATTTTACAGAATTATGCTAAGCTTTGGCTCAACATTAATAAGGATCCTTTCATCGCCGTGATTAACAAATCTTTCTTTTTTTTATCGATACTTTTTGTCAGTAGCTTATCCTTAAGTTTCAATGCACAAGCGCAGGATAAAAGTTCGCTTTATCATGGCGCAATCGCGGTGAGTGATCAATCGACGGCAGCGCGTAATCAAGCTATTCAAACAATGTTTGGCCAAACTCTCATTAAAGTGTCTGGTCAAGGCAAAATAACCGAGCACCCAACCATCCTTAAAGAGATAAAAGCGGCGCTGTCTTACGCCACTGAATTTGGTTTTGAGAGTGGCGACAGCGGCTCAGTCCTAAACGTTAGCTTTAATGAAGAGCTCATTGACCAACTTTTAAAAGACAACGGGTTTACTCTTTGGGACGCAGAAAGGCCAACCGTCATGCTATGGTTAGTTTACGAAGATGAACATGGAATACGTCAGATTGTAAATGAGCAATCGAACAACGAAGTCTTAGCGGAAATTAAAGCCGTTGCAAAAACACGTGGCTTACCATTGTTAGTGCCAATATGGGACTTAGATGACCAGTTAGTTGTATCAGCTGGTGATGTGTGGGGCCAATTTGAAGATAAAGTTGCGAGTGCGAATGCGCGTTATCAATCTGATTATATGATTCTTGCTAAAGTAACAAATCATGGCATTAGTAAGAATGTGTCTTGGTCAGTGTTTAAGATGGGCAATGAGGTTGATATTTTTGGTCAAACAAGTACTAAGATTAGTATGACAGGCACAGACGAAACTCCGTCGATAGCACAAGCATTTACTCAAGTGATTAATCAAAGCACCGATTTTTTTGCGCAGCAATATAGCGTTGATACGACGGCAGGTGATGGCAGTATTTTATTGACACTAACCAATGTCGATTCGCTAACCCGCTATGCTGATATCATCGATTACCTCAATAGTATAAAAGCAGTGGAACAGATTGTATTAGTTAAGGTAAAAGGGCAAGAATATCGCTTTAAGATTGACTTATTGGGTAACGAATCTGCATTTTTAGACCTTATCAACCTTGGTGGCAAAATGGCTTCTATTACCAATTACAATCCCGATCTTGTTTTGTTTGAATGGCGAGGTTAAATTATCTGCGGTTAAGTGGCTTTGTCTGTTTGTTGGTTGCCTCTGCGAGATGTGCAATGTACACTTAACTTGATATTTAAATGAGTCGGAATACCCCTTTGTCAAACCCTAGTCAATTGTCTTTGCCAGTCTACTTGCCAGATGATGAGACTTTCGCAAGTTTCTACCCAGCAAACAATGAAGAGTTACTTAATGTAATGTCTTCGCTTGGTGATCAATCTCATAGCCAGTTCTTCTATCTTTGGGGGGCAGCAAAATCCGGTAAAACTCATTTGCTACATGCGTGTTGTGCGTCTGCACAGGAGCAAGGTTTACAAACTTTCTATATACCGTTCGAGATGTATGCCTCGATGAGCGTTGCAATCTTGGAAAATTTGGACAGTTTGCCATTAATATGTCTTGATAACATCGACAATGTTGCTGGAAATCCACTATGGGAAGAAGCGCTGTTTGACTTATACAATCGTGTAAAGGAAGCAGGGGGCACATTAGTTGTTAGTGCCAATCATTCACCCACTCAAAATGACTTTCAATTGCCAGATCTTGTTTCTCGCCTCAGTTGGGGCTTAAGTTACCAAGTACACTCCATGTCTGATGAAGATAAGCTCGCGGCTATGCAACAACGCGGTGAAGCAAGGGGCTTGGTGTTAACTGACGAAGTTGTTAAGTATTTATTTAATCGCCTAGACCGCGATTTAAGAACGCTATTTGATACGCTTGACCGTCTGGATAAGGCATCGATGCAGGCACAAAGAAAACTGACGATTCCCTTTATCAAAGACACGTTGAAGCTATAAAAAAACCGCTGATTTAAGCGGTTTTTTTATCAGAAAATTTAAAACCTATTGTGTTTCATCTTTTTTCTTACGGATGCTAAGTCCAAGTTCTTGTCCGCGAAATTTTGCGAAATAAGAACAGCCGATAAACATCATCAGCGCGAGAACGAGTTCAACAATGACGTACAAGCGTTCGTCAGGTCGATCCCAGATCAACGTTAGCCCGTGTAACAAATAAAACATAACGATAAAGTTAGACCAAGCATAGGTATAAGGTTGGCGTTTCAAAATCCCCTTAAGCGGCAGTAATAAAGGGCCTACCGTTAGTAAAAAGGTCACGTATTTATTCATTTCTGATGGCACTAAAATTAAATGCCAAAGCGGTAAAAAGATCAGTAATCCAAAGTAACCGGCTTGACCAAGAATTAACACGCGTTTAGTTTTATCACGCATTAAATAATTTCCAATACATTTTCTGGAGGACGGCCAATTGCTGCTTTGTCACCGTTGACGACAATTGGACGTTCTAGTAGTTTTGGTGTCGCGACAATCGCCGCAATCAAATCTGCGTCAGTGATATCACGGTTACCAAGGCTTTGTTCTTTGTATTCAGTTTCTTTTACGCGCATAAACTGACGTGGGCTTAGGTTAAGTTGAACCATTAAGCTTTTGACGGTGTCTGCAGTAATTCCAACTTTTAAATATTCAATAATTTCCGGTTCAACGCCGTTGTCATTTAATAGTTGTAATGTTTGTCGGCTCTTAGAGCAACGGGGATTGTGAAAAATTGAAATTTTGGACATAACAGCCTCTTTATTAAATTAATTGCGGCGGATCTTTGCTTATATTTTAAGATTTTTCAAGTCTTCTTCTTGTTGTCGCAATTGTTTAATGCGTGCTTGTACTTTAACTTGCGTTATTTGGTCATTTTTTATTTGATTATGCGCTTTATAGAGTTCTTTTAGCGCTTGTTCAAAGTTTCCATACAACGCAAAATGTTCAGCTTTTGCAATATTTCTTTCGATGGGTTTACCAGCCTTGCGATTTGCGTCAATAAGCATTGACCACGCAGGGATGTTCTGCGGATGCGTATTCAAAAATCGCTCAAGCACGGTAATTGCTTTTGAATACTGATTCGCTTCGAGCAATGCGCTGGAATAGTTAAGAGCAATGACAGAGTTGTTCGCCATGTAACTGGTGTAATGTTTGAGTAACTTAATTGCTAATTGTGGTTTTTTCAATCCGAGATAGATGTCGGACAATGTGTCGATGAAAAATAGGTTATCAGGTTCAGTTCTACGTAGTTGTTGAATTAAGTTAAGTGCAACGTCATATTGTTTTAATTTAAACGCCATTAGCGCTTTCCCGTAATCATACGCCATCTGATGGGTTGATTCGTTGTTATTAAAACTCATTTTTAAACTGTGGTTTATTACATCGTCTGTCGTGTCATTAAAGCGCACCATGATTCTTGCCTTAGCCAATAAGAACGACAGATTGGGGCTGATGGCTACTGGACTATACGATTGGGCTCGAACTCTCGTCTCAGCAATACGTAATTCGGTAACAGGGTGACTTTGTAACATTGCAGGCATTTTAGACGAATAACGATGTTGAGCTGCCATCTTACCAAAAAACACAGACGCGCTTGCCGGATCAAATTTGCTCTTGGCGGTAAGCGCAATACCGATGCGATCTGCTTCCCGTTCGTTGGATCGAGTGTAGTTAATTGCTAGCTGTTGAGAAAGTGCCAGGGATGTTTGTATACCAGCAATGCCAGCATCACCGGCACCCGCCATCACCAAAGCAATAGAACCAAGTAATGCAGCCATAGTTGCCGGGCTTGTTTTCTCGCGTGCTTCGATTGAGCGGGCAAGGTGGCGTTGCGTAACGTGCGTGATCTCGTGTCCTAATACTGATGCTAATTCGCTTTCATTGTCTGCTAACAGAAAGAGTCCAGTATGGATCCCGACGTGACCGCCAAAAAAAGCAAAGGCATTGATCGCCTTGTTCTCGACCATAAAGAATTCAAAGGGTGTTTTTACATCATTGGCATTTGCGACGAGCGACAGGCCAACATCGTTGATGTATTGCTCTAAAAGTGGGTCATTGACGATGGGTAATCGCGAACGCATCATCATTTTATACGCTTTACCAATTCGAATTTCTTTTTCAATAGTCAGTGCCGAGGAGGCGACTGTGCCTAATTCTGGTAGTTTGATTGCGCCATCCTGTGCAGATGTGACATTGTGCCATGCAAAAAATGGTAACATGCATAAACTTATTACTGATTGGCGAAACCGACGTGGTGATTTGTTTTTAGTCACAGAACTTGGCAATTTAAATTTCCCTTAATTAACGGAGTTTGCTGGGTAAACGTTGAGGTTTTCTGCGTTACAGGTAATAATAGTCTACCGCAGTTTATTGTACTATTGCATTGAAAATACTTGATTTTACGTCATTCCGTTGTCCAGTCCCCTTGGTGCAAACAAAACTGTTTGTCAAAAACGCCCAAGCGGGAACTCATTGTCGAATCTTATTGTCTGACCCTGGGTCTATCCAAGATGTTCCCCAGATTTTAAAAAAGATGGGACATCTGGTTGAAATACAAACAGATGAAGCAGCAAATCACGTGGTGCTCAATATCGAAATTTATGGTTTAAGGAATAATTAATGCTAGAACTGATCAGTAATTGGTATAAACGAAAGTTCTCTGATCCACACGCCGTAACGCTGGTGTTTATCTTAATCGCTGTCGCGTTGACTATTTATTTTTTCGCTAATATTCTGATGCCATTGTTGGTTGCTATCGTCTTTGCTTATTTATTAGAGCGCCCAGTGACCGCTTTAACGAGCCATAAGATCCCGCGAACAATCAGTGTAGTGATAGTATTGGCTATTGCATCTGCGATTATTATGTTGGTTGTATTTGGGATTCTGCCAAGTGTTTGGCATCAGGTCGTTGCATTGAGCAGTGATATGCCTGAAATGTTGTCACAGGCACAACAGTTCTTACTGGCATTACCCGAAAAGTACCCAAATTACGTGAATGCAGCTCAGATCCAAAGTGTCACTGATAGCGCTAAAACGCATGTAATCGATTTAGGACAGGGCATCGTTTCCCAATCATTTAAATCAATAGTGAATTTAGTCGCGTTAATGATTTACGTCATTTTAGTTCCACTGTTGATTTTCTTTTTCTTGAAGGATAAAGAGTTTTTGGTTGACAGTGCGAAGCACTACATTCCGGCGAATAGACGATTAGCATCCCAAGTATGGGCTGAAATGAATGTACAAATTAGTAATTATATTCGCGGTAAGGTGATTGAAATCGTTATCGTTGGTGGTGTTAGCTATATCGCGTTTACGATTCTGGGACTGGCCTATGCGACGTTATTGTCTGTATTAGTGGGTTTGTCGGTACTCATTCCTTTCATCGGCGCGGCAATTGTTACCATTCCCGTATTTTTAGTTGGGTTGTTTCAATGGGGTATTTCGCCTGAATTTGGATATTTGGTTATTGTGTATGGTGTGATTCAAGCCCTAGACGGTAATCTTTTGGTTCCCTTGCTGTTTAGCGAAGCTGTTAACTTGCACCCAACGTCAATTATTGTGGCGGTATTACTCTTTGGTGGATTATGGGGATTTTGGGGCGTATTCTTTGCGATACCACTTGCGACACTGGTAAAAGCTGTCGTCAATGCGATGTCTAAGCGAACCGTTGAGCCGGCTCAAATTACTTCGGAATAGCAAATCTGACGAAGACATAAAAATGGCGTATCAATTGATACGCCATTTTTTTATTCTGAAGCTATCTGAGTTATCGGTTCGGGTATTTTGAAGCGACGGATCTGAATAATCATACCCATGGTTGAATGGTCGAAATAGTGGATTTCTTTTGAACGGACTCGGCGATGTTGTTTCATCGGATGACTCGTTAGTTGATTGACCAATCTAGTGCGTTGTTGAGCATATTCAAGCATGTTTGAAGCTTGTGACTCAGTAGTCATTACGACGGTATCATTAGACAGATTGTCAACGTCATCTGCTGCGATCTGCTGTTCTACTTGTTCTACTTTACGTAAATCGAAATCTGTTTCGATAAACAAATAATGATTTAGATAGATCTTTAGAAAACCATCAAAGCGCCACAGTGGTTTAGTGTCAGTTGTTTCATCCTGAGCTAACTCTGCGACTATCTCTTGAATATTGATAGCGGGTAGCGGTTGATTTATCGTTTCCACTTCGTCAGGCAATTTGTCGACGGCTTGCTCGACAATATTGGCTACCATGTCCGTTTGGTCAAGCATTTTACTTTCTGCTAATGCATCTGCTTCGACGAGTAACCGTGCTTTATCTTGACCTTGTTCATTGAACTGGTTCGAAAAATCTTCCCCAGCAAACAAATGAATCGGCTTAGCGAGGTGACGAGCTAAAGTTGGTTGACGCCACCCTATATGTAAAATGGGTTTGGTTGATTTTTGCCAGCGCATCTTTTTAACGAGCTCGGTCATTTCTAAACGCGATTGGTCTAAAAGGTATGGCGATTCAGGTGTATGCACCAGTGCTGGTTGCACATCGTCTGATTCTTCTTTTGTTATGCCAATGGCGGCATCCTGAGGGAGCTGCTCAATAGTTTGAAATACAGTTAATGGCGTTTGGTATTTGCGCTCTGCCGCTGGAATCGACTGATAAGACACGCCATTAAAATCAAAAGTCTGAGGGTAGGCCACGTAAATATCTGGGTTGTAGGTTGGGGCTATAACGTCGAGTTCTTCCGGTTTAACGAGATCATTACTAACATCTGTTGAATTTGCTGTTGTATCCTCCTCTTCTAAAGGCGGAGTTATTAACGCTGGGCTACCTGAAGTTAACTGCTGTGCAAGTGACAGTGTGTCCGACGTGTGGGCCGAAACAGCTGAGTCGTCTTTTGCACTGTCCAAACTCAGACGTTCTTGTTGACGAATTTCTCTAATGTTGAACGCCTCAGTCAATAGACTGTCATCAGGTGCAATACATTCAACAATCGTTTTCTCTGGAGGCGCAATGAGCTCGTCCTCCAAAGTCGACGCAGGTGCCGTGTTAGTGGTTTGCCCGTCATTTGTCAGCGCAGGCGCATCAAGTACAGGCTCTATTGAATCTATTTGAGTGTTTAGCACTGGTAAAGGCGTGAGACTA
The DNA here is from genome assembly GCA_913060565.1 of uncultured Gammaproteobacteria bacterium. Lineage (GTDB taxonomy): Bacteria > Pseudomonadota > Gammaproteobacteria > Enterobacterales > Psychrobiaceae > Psychrobium. The sequence continues at coordinate 8,651 of CAJXRU010000055.1, forward strand.
AATCGTTCAAATTGGCTTAACACCGGGCAGGGCTTGGTAACACCGTAAAAAGCATTATCGACAATGTCGATACTTTTCGTTGCTGAAAACTGTTTTAATGGGTCTTTAAATTGTTGTTTGGTTGATTCTCCAACACGCTCAAAAATAATTAGCTCGACTTCAAACCATGACTCACTTGCTTGACTGGCAGGCATTAACATTAATCCACCAATCACTAATGATAACGCGCGAATAGGATGCTTCATTTATTACTCCGTCGTATTACGTTCAAATTCCGTTAACATCGCGTTGACTAGATTTAATCTATCGGCGGCATTGTCGGTTTTAATGGCGAATTTTAATTTAGTCGGACCATCAAGTTTATAGATTGCTGGTTGAGTCTGTAACAATGACATGAGATACCCTAAATCGATAATGGTTTTCTCTCCAAAAACAATTTGGCCGCCATTGATACCCACTTCCAATCGTTTTATGCCCAGAGCGGCAATGCGCAACTTGATTAACGAGACGGTAAACAAATTCTTTGCTGGCTCTGGTAATAGTCCAAACCTATCGATGAGCTCAACCTGCATGGTATCAAGTGCTTTACTGTCTTTACAATTGGCAATACGTTTGTACAGAGACAAGCGTGTATTGACGTCAAAAATGTAATCTTCAGGTAATAAGGCAGAGATTTTTAAATCGACATCGCCCCCTTGCGGTAACAGATTGTCCAGTTTCGGCTCACTACCGTCCTTAAGCGCTTGTGTCGCACCATCGAGCATTTCCATGTAGAGGCTAAATCCGATAGTTTGGATTTGGCCGCTTTGGTCATCGCCTAACAATTCACCCGCACCACGAATTTCTAAATCATGCGTTGCCAACACGAAACCAGCGCCGAGATCAGTGAGAGTCTCAATCGCCTCAAGGCGCTTTCTCGCATCTCTGGTGATTTGTTTGGGCGGTGGCGTCAACAGATAAGCATATGCCTGATGATGGGAGCGCCCAACACGGCCTCGAAGTTGATGAAGCTGAGCAAGGCCAAACTTATCGGCACGGTTAATAATAATGGTATTGGCGGTTGGTATATCAATTCCCGTTTCAATAATCGTAGAACATAGCAGGAGATTATAGCGTTGGTGATAGAAATCACTCATGACCTTTTCTAATTCTCGCTCAGGCATTTGGCCATGGGCGATACCAATACGCGCCTCTGGCAATAATTGCTCTAGGTCTTGTGCCATATCTTCAATCTTATCAACATCATTATGGAGAAAATAGACCTGACCACCACGTAATATTTCACGGCGAACAGCTTCTTTCACTAAGGCTTCGTCATAGGGTCTAACAAAGGTATTTACCGATAAACGTCTTGAGGGTGGTGTGGCGATGATAGATAAATCTCGCATACCGCTCATTGCCATGTTTAACGTACGCGGAATAGGCGTTGCTGTCATCGTTAATATATCGATATTGGCGCGTAAAGAAGTGATTTTTTCTTTTTGACGCACACCAAAGCGATGCTCTTCATCGACAATTAATAACCCTAGATCATGAAAGTTAATGTCACCTTGAATAAGTTTGTGCGTGCCAATGACAATGTCCGCTTTTCCGTTCTCAACATCTTCAATGGCTTGTTTTTGTTGCTTTGCGCTTCTGAATCTAGATAGCTGTTCTACCCGTATGGCATGTTTGGCAAAACGGTCTCGAAAGTTTTCGAAATGCTGTTGTGCTAACAACGTTGTTGGTACTAAGACGGCTACTTGTTTTCCATCATTAACGGCAACAAAGGCGGCTCTCATTGCTACTTCCGTTTTACCAAAACCAACATCACCACAGACGAGTCTGTCCATCGGTTTCTTTTTTTGCATATCATTAACGACATGTAGAATAGCGTTTTGCTGGTCAACGGTTTCTTCAAAAGGGAAACTCGCTGAGAACTGATTGTATTCATCGAAATCGACGTTAAATTGATGCCCCTTACGCGAGGCGCGTTGCGCGTAAACATCTAACAACTCTGCCGCAACGTCGCGAATTTTCTCTGCTGCTTTTCGTTTGGCCTTTGTCCATTTGTCGCTGCCAAGACTATGCAGCGGTGCGCTTTCTTCACTTGAACCGCTATAGCGCGAAATGAGATTGAGGGATGACACTGGTACATAAAGCTTTGCTTCGTTAGCATATTCTAAAGTGACATACTCAATATCGATGCCAGCATTTTCAATGTATGTAAGACCTTGATAACGACCGACACCGTGATCGTAATGCACAACTGGTTGTCCAATAGACAATTCAGCTAAACTACGAACTATTGCTTCACTGGAAATCGTTTGCGCTTTTTCTCGGCGGCGGCGCTGTGAAACTTGAATACCAAACAATTCGTTTTCACAGATAAATGCGATGTTGTCATCATATAGTTCAACACTATTTTCTAATGGCGCGATGATAACGCTAATATCGTGGGACAGCGCTTGTGCGACTGTGTCGCATTCGACAGGTGTGACATTGTCCTTTCTTAACAATTCTAATAACGCCTGTGCTCGACCCAGTGACTCAACGCAGAAAATCGTTTTTCGGTTTGGCTTTGTTTTTAAGTAATCTATTAGCTTTCCCGTTGGATGACTTTGTTTGTGATCAACACTAATCTCATCTATCGAAAGGGTATTGAGATTAAAATGACCTGCTTGTTCTGACGCAGGTAAATGATCAAACGCGACCCGATTAAAGTCATTGAGCTTGGCGAAAAACTCATCGACACGACAGAATAATTCTTGAGGCTCAAGAATAGGGCGTGCTCTGTCATAACGACGTTCTTCATAACGATATTTAACATCATCAAAAAATTCATTAGCGCTATCGTGAATATCGCCAACGGTGAATAGAGTCGCTTCCTTTGGGAGATAATCGAAAAGTGTCGCACATTCCTTAAAAAATAGCGGTAGATAATACTCAATGCCAGCAGGCCATATCTGTTTAGTGACTTGCTGATAGATAGATTCCGGTTCATTGGAGGCGTCGAAGCGTTCTCGCCAGTGGCTTCTAAATAGCTCTACCGCCATTTGGTGAGTTGGAAATTCTTTGGCAGGTAGTATGCGAATTTCACCTACTTTATCCGTAGAGCGTTGGGATTCAGGGTCAAAAAATGCAATCGAATCAATTTCATGGTCGATAAAATCAATTCGGTATGGCTTATTGCTGCCCATTGGATAGATATCTAAGATTGAGCCCCGTTGACTATATTCACCGTGTGCCAACACTTGATGAACATTTTCGTAACCCGCCGTATCTAACGCTTGCTTAAGTCTGTTTGGATCACGCTCTTCGTTAGTCTTTAAAAGTAAGGTGTGGCCATTAATAAATTCGCTCGGACTTAGCTTGGCCATGGCTGTTGCGATTGGCAACAAGATAATACCATGTTCCATAGTCGGTAAATGGTACAAGGTTTCTAGGCGTTGAGAAATGATGTCTTGATGCGGCGAAAAACTATCGTATGGTAGCGTTTCCCAATCAGGAAATAACATGACAGGCAAGTTATATTCGGCGGCAATATATTCTAATTCTGTCTCAAGTTTTAGTGCGGTTGCAGTATCATTACACAATAATACGGTCAGTGATGATTGTTGCTTCGCCATTTCTACAAGGGTTAGCGCTAGTGCGCTGCCTTGGAGATTGCCGATTGTTAGTTTTTGACTTGAACGTTGAGATAAATCTGGCAGAGAAGCAATAAATTGGCGGATCAGAGACATTGGTAAAAATACTTAATAAATGATGTGGTTAGTATAACCTCATAAGCTTAATCTCGCCAAATTAACCTGTGATGAATTACTCATCATTATCAGGTTTTCGAGCATCACTACGTTGTCTTAATTGAATGGTTTGAATATGTAAAGAATTACGAACCAACTGTTCTTGATCTTCTTCGTCGATTTTTACAAATTCTACATTAATGATCATGCCGTCATCACAGGGTTGTGTGTCAATAACCTTTCCTATGGCATAAATCGCGCTGTTACATTCCTCAATAAACAACTTTAGCTCGAGTAATGTATCGTTTGCGATTGCTGATTGATTGAGAAAAGTGATGTTACTGCCACCAAAACTGGTGCCTTGATTTCTTGCTTTACTGCCTTCATCGAGGGTTAAAATATAACTCATCATTAAATCAATTTTTTTAGATTGCAGCGCTAAAAAATCACTTAACTCACCTGCGTGTTCACCAAGGCTACGTAGTGGTTTTATAGTATGCCGATCAAGCTGATTTATTTGAGACGCGAGTTTGAACGATGTAGGCATATTGTCTACGAATTCAGCGTCACTTGGTATAGACGACGAACTTAGCGTTTTAACACTTAACTCAAATGCATGAGATATTGAAAAAAATTGTTGTTGGTTATCCACGAGCCATCCTCTTTTTACTACGTTGGTTCGCAACAATGGCAAATAAAACTTGGGTTTACGAATCAATGCCATTATCATCGCCTAATATTTTTATTATTCACGTTTTTAGTTGGCGTCACAAGTAATCTCTTGATAATAGTTTGAATTTTCCGAGTGATGAAGAATCAATAACCCTTACATGTGAGTAAAATAAGCAGGTTTACATTGAATATAACCCCATACCTCATTGCCTGGCGCTACGCGAGAGCGCGAAACGGCAGTCGATTTTTAAATTTTATTACCTTGTTTTCTATTGGTGGGATCATGCTAGGCGTTACCGCACTGATTATTGTGCTTTCGGTAATGAATGGTTTTGAGAGCCAACTTAAAGACAGAATATTAGGAGCTGTTCCGCATCTAGTGGCCACTAATGTTACCGATAATGAAATCTCAACGTTAGAGTCTCCTGAACAGGTAATTGGTGTCACTCAATTGTTAATGTCACAGGCAATGATTCAAGGTGACAGCGAATTAACTGCGGTGATGTTGCAAGGCATTAATCCCATTGAAGATACTGCCGTTAATCCACTGGCAAGCAACATGCGTTATGGCGAATTTGAGACGTTGGTCGCCGGCAAATATCGGATTATTGTTGGTCGACTACTCGCACGTCAACTAAATGTACGCGTTGGCGACAAAATTAGAGTGATATCCGCAGAAAAAAGTGTATTTACACCATTTGGCCGTATGCCTAGTCAACGCAACTTTACTATCAGTGGTGTTTTTGAAATGCAATCAGAAGCAGACTCTTCCATTGCGCTGATCCATATAGAAGATGCTCGTCGTTTATTACGATTATCTAAAGGCTTTGAGCCAAGTTACCGATTATTTCTTAACAACTCATTTGATGATTTACTCGTTGCATCTCAAATTGAAGCCGCTGCAAAAGATATAGAACTATCAAGTTGGCGAAACGAGTATGGCGAATTATTTAGCGCCGTGCGTATGGAAAAGAATATGCTGTGGATGATGTTAAGTCTCATTATTGCGGTTGCCGCGTTTAATATAATTTCAGCACTCGTTATTTTAGTGACCGAAAAACAAACAGACATTGCAATCTTGTCAACGTTAGGTTTGTCGAGATCAAAGACAGCGTTAATCTTTATTGCTCAAGGTACGCTAAATGGAATAATTGGTACGATAGTTGGCACGATAGCAGGTTTATTGTTGACCTATAACCTCAATACGATATTGCATGCATTTAACCTTAATATTGTCGCTAATCCAATTGACCCTACAGGTGGTTTACCCATCGTGATTGATTATCAACAAGTCTCCATTTTAGTTCTGGCAACGATTGTAGTAACGCTTATATCTACGTTATACCCATCTTATAAAGCAGGCGCAGTTGAGCCAGCTGAGGCATTAAAACATGAATAAACCGCTATTAACCTGTACGGGTATTTCTAAAACGTATCAAGATGGTGATAACCAAGTCAATGTCTTGTCAGCGCTTGATCTTACGCTAAATTCCCATGAGTTACTGGCTATCACTGGTCGTTCTGGCTCAGGAAAGTCGACATTGCTGCATCTGCTGGGAACGTTAGATGAACCAAGCAGTGGTGAAATATTATTTGAAGGTCAAGATATTCATCAATTGAGCAAAAATAAGCAAGCGACGTTTCGAAATCAATCGTTGGGCTTTATTTACCAATTTCATCATCTATTAGCTGAATTTAGTGCACTAGAAAATGTGATGATGCCGTTGTTGATCGCGGGTGAGTCACAACAACTGGCCAAATCTCGTGCCATTGAGATGATAAAAAGCGTCGGTTTAAGTGACCGCGGGCATCATAAGCCTAGCCAGTTATCGGGTGGTGAAAGGCAGCGCATTGCTATTGCTCGAGCATTAGTTAATAAACCTGCATTAGTCCTTGCCGATGAGCCGACGGGGAATCTAGATAGTGAAAATGCATTGGCAATTTTTGAGTTGTTAAAATCATTACGTGACCAACAAGGCACTAGTTTTGTTGTGGTTACACACGATAATGAGTTAGCCAATAAACTTGACCGTGTCGTAAACCTAAGTAGTGGTAGTTTGGCATCAATGGATAATTGCCATGAATAACGAGTCTAAATTGGGTTTAACATTTGGGCTTAGTAGTGCCATCGGGGTTCGTTTTTTAATGGCTAAATCATCCAATCGATTTATCTCATTTATTTCGATGACGGCGATGTTTGGCATTGCCATAGGAATCACTGTTTTACTGGTTATTATGTCCGCCATGAACGGCTTTGAGCAGCAATTAAGAGACAAGTTGCTTTCGGTTGTACCTCACGGCGAAATAGTGGCAGTTCAAGAGCCAATTAGTAACTGGGAAAGCGTGGTTGCAGATCTTAAGCATTTGCCTGGTGTGATTGAGGGCGCTCCTGTGATCGCAGTGAAAGGATTAGTGCTTCAAGGAAGTCATTTGTCAGGGATAGCGTTAGACGGAATTGTACCTAGCCAAGAAGCGCAGGTAATGTCGAGCTTGGAGTATGTGACGGCTGGCGCTTGGGAAAAGTTAACACCTGGTTCAAATAACATTATTCTTGGACAGGGACTGATTGATAAGTTTAACTTTGAGCTAGGTGATGATATTTCGGTGATGATTCCCAAAAAAGGTGAAAAAGGGCGGTTGTCATCACCAACGGTCGCAAATTTTAATTTAGTGGGTAGTTTTAATTTTGGTGGTCAATTAGATTCGTTGCAAGCGTATATTCATTTAGACGATGCAAGAACACTAGCCAATGTTGAGAATGGCGTTCTAGGGATTCGCTTTAAGTTTGATGACATTTTTAATGCGACAGATATTATTCGCGATATCGGAAGAAACGTACGCAGTTATGTCTATTTGAGTGACTGGACGAGAAAACAAGGCCATTTATATAACGACATTAAATTAGTCCAAATGATTACTTATATTGTTCTCGTTCTCGTGATTGCGGTTGCTAGTTTTAATATTGTGTCGACGTTAGTCATGGCTGTAAACGATAAAGAAAGTGAAATTGCCATTTTGCTCACGATGGGTCTATCTCAAGGACAAGTTAAACGAATTTTTATTGTGCAAGGAATGATTAATGCAACCTTTGGCTGTATTTTAGGGGGCATACTCGGTAGTTTAATCAGTGTAAACTTGGCGGAGATCGTCCAGTTTTTGGAGCACTCATTTTCTATTCAAGTGTTATCTGGTGATATCTATTTTATTGATGCGTTGCCCTCTGAATTTAGATTAGGTGACTTGGCCATTTTAGTGGGTGCTACGTTAAGTATCAGTTTTTTGGCGACACTCTATCCGGCGTCTAACGCGGCTAAGATAAAGCCCGCTTTAGTGTTGGGGCAATAGTTAGATTGTGGAAGTAGATATTTACGTATAAAAAAAGGCAGTATAAAAACTGCCTTTTTTGATCGCTTAGTTGGTTAGCGCTTTTGTCGTTGCTTGTATTCTCTGATCACTGATAAGCGCCAAAGAATCCTAATAAATGCGTATCCAATTGCACTAGATACTAAACCAATAACCACACAACCGGTTAATAGTGGTGGGGCGATTGTACCTAGGCTCGACAAAAACCAATCGACAGATATTTCAAAATTGAATTCATGCGTTTCACTGCCGAGTATTTTGACGCCCAGTAGATAAGCACCATAGAACATCGGCGGCATAGTCAGTGGATTACTAATCCAAACAAGGACGACTGATAATGGCAAGTTGACCCTGAACACCACAGCAAATATTGCTGCAAAGAGCATTTGCATCGGAATTGGCATCCATGCGAAAAATAGACCGACGGCAAAAGCGCCTGACGCACCACGACGATTGAGATGCCAAAGGTTTGGATCATGCAAGCGTGAACCTAAATAGCGCAAATGTTTATGATCACGAATTTTTTCATGATCAGGCATTAACCGTTTAATTGTTTTTCTTGGCATATACTTATTCAACTATGACTTTGGAAAGACAAATGCTAGCAATGACCGCTGGCTTCTTATCAATATTACTTTGGCCCACGCTCCCAAGTTACTGGGTGGCGTGTAGCTTTCTTGTGTTGGCAATAATATTACTTAAGACTCATCATTTGGCGGCAAGTTTCATTGCTGGTTTATCTATCTGTATTATATCGATAAATATTCACTTTACCGATTTAAAAACGTTACTAACGGCAAACTCTAGCATAAAAGGTGAGATTGTTTCACTGCCAGTTCAAGGAAAACACCACAATCGCTTCTATTTTGAGCTATCACAGATAAATGATGGTACTGAGGTGCATAAAAGTAATAGTCGAATCCAAGTCATATGGCCCGGTCAACACAAACTGAACCAAGGACAAAGGTTGGCGTTAACCATTAAAGCAAAGCCATTAGTTGGATTATTTAATCAAGGGACGTTTAATTATCAGCGTTTTTTAGTGTCAAATAACGTAATTGCAACGGTCAGTGTTATTGATGGAAAGATCATTGCTGATTCGACAAATTTACGCGCTCAGTTGGCACAGCGATTCGATGAGGTTTCCGATAACTACAAATCAATGAGGTTTATGCGGGCGCTAGTTATCGGTGATAAACGTTACTTTAATCAGCACGATTGGAAGGTTCTTCAGTACACGGGCACGAGTCATCTGTTTGCTATTAGTGGATTACATTTGGGGTTTGTGTGTTTGATGGCAATGATGATTATTAGACCATTAATACGAATGTGTATACGTCATAATCATTTAGCTACTTTATGTATTATGGGGTGTACCATATTCGTTGGAGTCTTCTATAGCTTATTGGCTGGTTTTAGTTACCCAACGGTGCGGGCATTAGTCATGTTGATCGTAGCGAGTGGTTTTGTATGTCTCGCTCAGCGCGTTGCAATATTTCAAATTATCGCAATTACGTTATTCATTATTGGCTTAATTAATCCGTTGGGATTTTTGTCACAAGGATTATGGTTGTCTCTTTTTGCACTGATATGCGTTGTCACTTGTAGTAAATGGTTCGCAAGAAGGGCTCAGTTAGAGAGAATGAATTTCCAAAATCGGGCCATGCAATGGCTCGGTCAATTGTTAAAGCTTCAACTCATGCTTGTCATCGGCTTGTGTGGTATACAAATGCTGTTCTTTGGTGGCGTTTCGTTAATTGCGCCAATTACTAATATCGTCGCGGTGCCCGTGATTACCCTAATTGTGTTACCTATAGGGTTGTTGGCGACATTGTGTGATCAGTTATCGTTGTTTCAATTATCCGATTGGGGATTTCATGTTACAGATACGGTATTGACGCTGTTGTTTGAATTGCTGACTTGGATAAGTAATGCCAATTTTGTCTGGCAAGGGATAGCGGCTAGCCGCTGGATAGTGTCGATAATTATAAGCTTTTCTATGATTTTGATACTGAAAATTGTCAACGCAAAATATTCGTTATATATCTTGTGCTTTATCATGGCGATAGTCTTTGGTTTGATTTCCAACAGTTTGCATACCGATGTTAAAGCGTGGCGGGTCGACTTTTTAGATGTTGGGCACGGCAATAGCAGTGTCATTCAAAAAGGAAATCGCGCCATGGTGATTGATACGGGAAATGTGCTAGGCGAGCATTCGACGATGGCACAAAACATCGTGATTCCCTTTATTGCACAGCGCGAGATCGCACATGTCGACTATATTATGGTGACTCATCATGACAGCGATCATAGTGCAGGTCTGAAATCGTTGCTTGAGCGTTTTCCGCTCGCTCAAGTGATAACCAATCGTGATGCAATCTGTAATGGCGGCTCTTTTGAGTGGCAAGGCTTAGCGATCAAATTAACGAAAGCGTTAGGGAAGCTCCCTAAAAGTCATGAGACAGAAAATAACAGATCATGCTTGATTCATATCCAAAATGAGTTTGGAAGCGCTCTTTTTTCTGGCGACATAGAGAGGCGAGCCGAAAAACTATTGGTGAACCAGCTTGATAAAACGTGGCAAGCACAGGTTTTGCAGGTTCCGCATCACGGTAGTAAGACATCATCAAGCGTTGATTTTATTAATTTAGTGAGTCCTCAATTCGCAATTGTCAGCACCGCAAGCTTTAATCAATGGCACTTTCCAGCCAGTTTGGTCATAAGTAGATATCGACGCGCAAGTACGAAATTAATTAATACTGGCGAGGTTGGCCAAATTACGGTTGATTTTAGACAAGCTGGTCCTTATATAATCAACTACAGACGCCAAAGGTCGCCTTTTTGGTATAATGGCGATCTTTCATTTGGTCATTATCAACGTTAGCGCTAGAATGGTGCTAATTTATTATTTAGGACAACGAGTTAAATGTCATCGACTCCTACCTTTGATTCGAAAGTTGTGGCTAAACGCCTAGCTGGATACTTTTTTGAATATAAGACTGCACTTTTTTTGGCTATATTTGCTCTGATTGTTTATGCCGGCGTTGATGCAAGTCTGATCTATTTTTCACGGGATTTAATTGATAACGGGATTGCTGGTAAAGACCAAGATTATTTGAAACTTGGTGCTATTTACGTTATCGGTGTTTTTGTGGTACGTGGAATAGCAAGTTTCATTTCTACCTATTTACTCGCGTGGGTCGGCAATAATATTGTAATGAGAATGCGTCAGCAATTATTCAACAAAATGCTGGGTTTACCGGTGAGTTATTTTGACACTAATTCTAGTGGCTCCTTAATTTCTAAGATCACATATGATACTGAGCAAGTATCGCGTGCAACCACGCAAGTTCTTATTGTCATTTTCCGTGAAGGCGCAACGATTGCCTATCTATTAGCGATAATGTTTTACAACAGTTGGCAGCTTTCGTTGATTTTCTTTCTTGTAGGCCCAATGATCGGAATGGTTATTTCGGTAGTATCGAAACGTTTTCGTCGGATCAGTAAAAGCATTCAAGGAGCTATGGGTAAAGTCACAACATCAAGTGAACAAATGCTAAAAGCGCATAAGGTGATCCTTGCATTTTCTGGTCAAGAAAAGGAATTTGAGCGTTTTGACAAAATTAACAACAGTAATCGTCAGCAAAGTATGAAGTTAATAGCGGCTAGTGCCTCGAGCACTCCGATAATACAACTTATTGGTTCTTTGGCTATAGCAGGTGTTCTTTATGGTTTGAGTCTTGATGGGGTGATTGAATCGTTAAGTACGGGTGCTTTCGTTGCTTTAGTTACCGCAATGGGGAGCCTTATGCGCCCACTGAAACAAATTTCAAAAGTCAATGTTGAGTTACAACGTGGTTTAACAGCCTGCAACAGTGTATTTGAGTTACTCGACAAGGACGGTGCCGTTAATGATGGCATGATTAAAATAGAACGTTCGCAGGGAAGCTTGAATATTAAGAACCTTGACTTTTCCTATCAAGACAGTGAAAAACAAGCCCTGAAAGATATCAATTTAACTATTGAAGCAGGTTCAACAGTCGCGCTAGTAGGGCGTTCAGGAAGTGGGAAATCGACGTTGGCGAGTTTGCTTACGCGTTTTTATGAAAGTCCACAAGGCACGATTGAACTCGATAACCACGCTATTAATGACATTGATATTGATAGTTTGCGTAAGCAGTTTGCACTAGTAACACAACAAGTAGTGCTGTTTGACGATAGTATTTACAACAATATTGCATACGGTGCGACATGTGAAGTTACACCAGAGCAAGTTGAAGCAGCTGCAAAGGCCGCTAATGTGACTGAGTTTACAGATAACTTACCTGAAGGTCTGCAAAGTCCTGTTGGTGAAGATGGCGCTAATTTATCTGGCGGTCAACGTCAGCGTATTGCGATTGCACGAGCAATCTTAAGAAATGCGCCGATGTTAATTTTAGATGAAGCAACGTCGGCGCTTGATACTGAGTCTGAACGTTTGATCCAAAATGCACTCCAAACCCTGCAACAAGATAGAACCTCTATTATTGTTGCACACCGGTTATCAACGATTGAAAGTGCCGATCTTATTGTGGTGATGGACCAAGGTCAGATTATTGAACGTGGTACTCACCAAGAACTTATTAAAAAGCAAGGAGCTTATTATCAGCTTCATGCTATGCAGCAGTCTCAAGGTTAGACCGTGAAAGGATTTATTGAACAATCTTGGCAAAAATTTAACCCACGATTATTGGTCTTGTCTCCTTTGTGGATTCTTTATTGGTTGATTACTGCTATCCGCCGGGTGTGTTATCGCATTGGAATTAAAAAGACAGTAAAAGTCGCCGTGCCAGTTATCATCATTGGAAATCTGACGGTTGGTGGCAATGGTAAGACGCCAGTGGTGGTTTGGTTAGTGAAACTGATGCAAAAACTTGGCTATAACGTCGGCGTAATAAGCCGTGGTTATGGCGGTACTAATCAAAATACTTTAATTGTGGGCAGTGCGACAGATTCAAAAGAGTGCGGTGATGAGCCTAAATTAATCGTCAATCAGACGGGCTGTTTAATGGCTGTCGGGCGCGATCGTGTTAACGCCGCGCAAAGCTTAATCGAGCATGCAAGGAGCTTGGGCAAGCAGTTAGACTTTATCGTCAGTGACGATGGGCTTCAGCATTATCGTTTACATCGCGACGCAGAGATTATTGTCATTGATGGCGAGCGACGTTTTGGTAATGGACTACTATTACCGATGGGGCCTAATCGGGAAGGGCAATGGCGCATGGATAATGCGTTATTAAAAATTTGTAATGGCGCACAGCCGCATCAAGGTGAAGCATTAATGACGTTGGCGCCTGAGCAATGGCGCTCTGTCAAAACCAATGAAATTATGACAGTAGACATTGCCAAACAATCATCGGTGGCGATGGCTGGTATCGGTTATCCGCAGCGATTTTTTGATACCTTAGTGACACTTGGAATAAAAACAGAAAATAATGTTGGATTCGCTGACCACCAGCATTACGAATATGAGCAGCTGTCTATGCTAACCTCTGATTCCCAGTGGTTACTGATGACAGAGAAAGACGCGGTTAAGTGCCGGGAATTTGCTGACGATACCTGGTGTTATTTACCGGTCGCAGCGGTATTTGACGATAATATAGAACAAAAAATTAAAGAACATTTAGAGGAAATTCATCATGGCGTTTGATATTAATTTGTTAGGCATCATTGCCTGTCCGGTTTGCAAAGGAAAGTTAGAGTTTGATAAAGAAAAAGATGTGCTTATCTGTAAGTTTGATCGCCTAGTTTACCCTATCAATGATTCTATTCCTGTGCTGTTGGAAGAACAAGCAACTGCGCTCGAGGAGTAAATTTATGGCTTTTAGCGTAATCATTCCAGCGCGATTTCAATCTTCTAGGTTACCTGGTAAGCCACTTTTAGACATCGGTGGTAAGCCGATGATTCAGTGGGTTGTCGAAAGGGCACAACAGTCTGGAGCACAGCACATTGTCGTTGCAACAGATGACGAGCGAATCAAAGAAGCCGTTGAATCATTTGGCGGCGAAGTCTGTATGACGAGCAGTGAGCATGAGTCAGGCACTGAACGTCTTGGCGAAGTGGTAGAGAAACTTGGCTTAGCCAGCGATCATATTATTGTTAACGTGCAAGGTGATGAGCCTATGATCCCTTGTGAGAATATCTCTCAAGTGGCTAATTTACTTGTCGAGCAGCAAGATGTACCAATGGCAACACTTGCCGTGCCTATTGATGAAAACCTTGATATTGATAACCCTAATGCAGTCAAAGTAGTGTGTGATAAAAACGACTGCGCGTTGTATTTTAGTCGTGCGCCGATCCCGTTTGACCGTGACGGTAATCATCGTTCAAATAAAGAGTTGTTAGCGAAGAATTATCATCGCCATATCGGTATTTATGCTTATCGTGCTGGTTTTATTCGCGATTATCTTAAAATGGAACCATCACCTCTTGAGCAAATAGAGGCACTGGAGCAATTGCGTGTACTGTATCACGGTGAGAAGATTGCGGTGGGCGTAGCCCAGCAAGCGCCACCAGCAGGGGTAGATACCCAAGCGGATCTCGATCGTATCCGGATGTTTTTCAATTAAGTGTATATATTGCTATAACGGCTTTTTATTGCAGTTGCTAATTGGTTTTATTGAGGCCGCTAATAGAGTATATAAAAATAGTTAAGTGATTTTATAAAGTCGATAGATAAAAAAAATGCCGCTAGTTAAGCGGCATTTTTGTTATTCGTGCGTCCAATAAGCCTAAGCATTTTGACGGCGTTCGATAAGTCCATCTAATACACTTGGATCGGCAAGTGTTGAAGAGTCGCCAAGTTCATCGATTTCATTTGCGGCGATTTTTCGTAAAACACGGCGCATGATCTTTCCTGAACGAGTTTTCGGCAATCCTGGTGCCCATTGTAATAAGTCAGGTGCCGCAATAGCGCCAAGATCTTTACGAACCCACAGTTTTAATGCTTTACGTAGTTCTTCAGTATCTTCTACACCATCGTTTAGCGTAACGTAAGCGTAGATCCCTTGACCTTTAATGTCATGCGGATAACCTACAACAGCAGCTTCGGCGACATCGCTATGACCCACTAGTGAGCTCTCAACTTCTGCTGTGCCCATGCGGTGACCTGCAACGTTGATTACATCATCAACACGACCAGTGATCCAATAATAACCATCTTCGTCACGGCGCGCACCGTCACCAGTGGTGTACATATTATGGAACGTTTGGAAATAGGTCATCATAAAGCGTTCGTGATCGCCATACACTGAGCGCATTTGACCTGGCCAGCTATCGAGAATGACTAATGAACCTGCGCCTTCTCCTTCAATAATTTGACCTTCAGCATCAACAAGTGCTGGCTGTACGCCAAAGAATGGACGAGTCGCAGAGCCTGGTTTAGTCGCGGTAGCGCCCGGTAAAGGCGTAATTAAAATGCCGCCAGTTTCTGTTTGCCACCATGTATCAACGATAGGGCTATTACCTTTACCAATAACATCGTTGTACCAGCGCCAAGCTTCAGGATTGATTGGTTCGCCAACACTACCAAGAACTCGTAACGAAGAGCCGTCGAAATTGTCAAAATGCTCTTCGCCTTTAGCCATTAGCGCACGAATAAGCGTAGGAGCAGTATATAATTGATTAACTTGGTAGCGATCAACGATTTCACCTAAGCGGGCAGGACTTGGATAGTTAGGTACACCTTCATGAATGACAATAGTCGCGCCATTGGCAAGGGGACCGTAAACCATATAACTGTGACCAGTGATCCAACCAACATCAGCGGTACACCAGTAAACATCACCTTTTTTGTAATCAAAAACATATTCGTGCGTCATTGACGCATAAACCATGTAGCCACCAGTAGTATGTAATACACCCTTAGGCGTACCAGTTGAACCTGAGGTATACAGGATAAACAGTGGGTCTTCTGCATTCATTTCTTCAGGAGGGCAATCGTTAGATTCGCTCGCCACAAGATCATGCCAGTAAACATCGCGACCTTCTACCCAACCGACATCATTGCCAGTGCGCTGTAAAACAATGACTGTCTCAACGCAGGTCACGGCAGGATTTTCTAGCGCATCATCGATGTTGCCTTTTAGAGGAACTAAGCGACCACCACGAGGGCCTTCATCCGCAGTGATAATGACTTTTGCATTACCATCAATCACGCGTGATGAAATAGACTCTGAAGAGAATCCACCAAAAATGACGGAATGCACTGCACCAATTCGAGCACACGCGAGCATCGCAACAGCTGCTTCTGGAACCATTGGCATGTAGATGGACACTACATCACCTTTCTTAACGCCTTTTGTTTTTAATGCGTTGGCAAACTTACACACATCGCTGTGTAGTTGGCGATAAGTTACCTTGCGTTGGTCTTTGGCGTCATCGCCTTCCCAAATAATGGCAACGTCGTCGCCGTTATTTGCTAAATGGCGGTCTAAACAGTTGGCAGCGGCATTTAACGTGCCGTCGCCAAACCATTGAATATCGACGTTCGGCGCCGCAAAGGTTGTGTTTTTTACTTGAGTAAAAGGTTTGATCCAATCGATGCGCTTACCGTGCTCAGCCCAGAACTTGTCTGGATTGTCGATAGACTCTTGATACATCGCTTGGTATTTATCGTTGTCTACTAGCGCGTTTTCAGCAAATTTGTCTGCTACTGGGAAAATTTCTGGGCTCGTCATGGTTTATCCTTTCTTCTTATAATCAACCAAAGTATGTTTTTTGCGGACTTTTACTGCTATTAGACATTGGTATAGCGCTAAACGCCTTAACAGGGTATAGATGTTATAGACTACTTTAGGCACAGTAGTAAAGCCTTGTTTAGTGGTGAGTTAAACAAAGCGGGCTGAAAAAATTGAGTAAGACAAGCGCCCATTACTTGGGTAAGATAGCTTCCGCATAATAATAAGATTTGGTAATAAGGAATAACTAAAATGGTAGAAAGTAGTGGCTTGCTTGGCTTAATTTCTATTGGATATATTGGTTTGCTATTTTTGATCGCATGGCTTGGTGATCGGCATTTCAATATTTTTAGTCATGGCACCAAGAATATCTTCTACGGACTTTCGTTGGCGGTTTACTGTTCGTCATGGAGCTTTTTAGGCACGGTGGGAATGTCGAGTAAAAATCTGCTATCCCATATCCCTGTTTACTTAGCGCCAATTATTCTCTTTATTTTATTCTTCCCACTGCTTACTCGCATATTGGCGATTACACGTGAACTAAAGATCACGTCTATGGCTGATTTTATTGCGTCTCGTTATGGTAAATCACAAGGACTCGCAGCACTTATTACAGCGATTGCCTTGATAGGTACGTTGCCTTATTTTGCACTGCAAATTAAAGCAATGGTAAACAGTGTCCGTATTTTCGATGGACAGATATCAGCAGATAATTTCACGCTAGCCTTTGTGATTGCTATGGTGTTGGCGTTATTCACGTCTCTTTTTGGAACCCGAAAGCTCGATGCGACAGAGCATCACCCTGGACTGATGTTAGCGATTGCGTTTGAGGCGGTTGTTAAACTGGTGGCCTTTCTAATCATTGGATTGGTGGTGTGTTATGTGGCATTTGATGGCATGGGGGACATTTGGCAACAGTCATCAGAGCGCGGTTTAATTAAGCATGAGAACAGTTTTTATAACTGGGGTAGTTTATTTACCCAAACACTGGTGATGATGGCAGCATTTTTGTGTATGCCACGAC
>CAJXRU010000056.1 GCA_913060565.1 uncultured Gammaproteobacteria bacterium
TACGAGATCATGCCTAGTCTCGTGGGCTCGGAGATGTGTATAAGAGACAGACCTGAGATTACGCAAACAGAAAAGGTTGAGCTAGCCCGTGAAAAGGCCCAGCAATCGGGACTGTTGGCCATGCAAGATGATTTAGCACAATTGCGCGAAATTGCGCAAATGACGGCGCCAACTACTAATGAACCTTTAAGTACCGAAGGTCAACAAGCAGCAGTTGCTGATGGTGAACCAAAATCAGAAGCCTTTGCTGGGACAACAGCATCGTTGGATAACAATAACGTGAGTCAGACAATTGGTAAGCGGGTCGAATTAACCGGACGTGAAGTGACGAGTGTTGAAGCCGCAGATAAGCAAGTTGATGAGCAGCAGGTTTCTGATACCCAGCAATCACAAGCTGTGTCGGATGGCCGCGATGTAGAATCCATTAGGAAGGTGCTCGATCGTAATAAAGGCGCGTTCTATACGATTTATCGCCGCGCCTTGAGAAAAGATCCTTCATTGGAAGGTAAAGTTGAAATGCTTATTGTTGTTGCGCCTAATGGCCGAGTAAGTGATTGTTCGATTATTTCAAGTGAGCTTAATGACGCCGCACTAGAAAAGAAGTTGATTGCACGCGTTAAATTAATTAACTTTGGCGCCGCAAATGTTGAAGAAACAAGTATAAATTATTCCTTTAATTTCTTACCGTTTTAATCAACCTAACGACAAGTTTAGCTTGCAAAATACCGCGCATCGTCGCGGTATTTTTATAGGTCAAATTTGGTGACATACTCTATATTCCCGATGAAACAATGTCTTATCAAATCTATTTCCCTCTGATAGTATAGTATTACATTTTTTCGATTGAGACTTCCTATGTCCTTTTTCTCCAATATGCGCATTAGTCAACGATTAGGTTTAAGCTTCATTGCCATTCTTCTGCTGTTAGTGCTTATTGCTACCATGGCGTTAACCCAAATGAATAAACAATCGATGATGGCAAAAGCCTTTGTCACCGATGACGTGATTAAGTTTGTCGACATCAGCGCAATCAAATCCCATGCGCAGCGCTCTGCATTGCTGTTATTGCAAATTCTTCCAACTGAAGAACGTAGTGATAGAATCAATCTCTATAAAGACATGGACGAAGAAAACCGACGATTAGACAGTGCAATTAAGAAAGTATCAGACTCGTTTGATGGTACGATTCCTGTCCAATTCACGACTTTGTTGGCGCGTCAGAAAAGTTATAACGAAAATTTCATTGAAACTGTTGAGTATGTTGAATTTGACAGTGAGACGGCGCTTTCACATTACCAAGAATCGACAAAACCAGCGCTTGAAGCATTATTGATGAGTATTAGTGACTATCTTGAAAGTGAACGTATGCGTATGTTTAAACATCAAGAAACCAACGCAGCAGCAAGTGATGAAATTCAAAATATGGTCATTGTTATCTCAATTGTAGCGCTGTTGTTGGGGACTGCATTGGCTATTGGTGTTAGCCGCTCCATCGTTGCACCGTTAAATAGTACAGTTGAATTGGCAAGAAAAATTGCTCAAGGAGATCTTCAACAAGTATCTACTGAACAACGTGGCGATGAAGTCGGTGATTTAGTGGGAGCAATTGAAGAAATGCGCGCTAATCTTGCGCAGTTGATTTCATCGATTGTCCATTCTTCAAAAGATATCGAAGATTCTGCAACGGCGCTTAATAGGCCAGTTCAAGAAGTCCATCAAGGATCTGTGTCGCAAGTTGCTGCTGTTGATGACATTGGGCGTGCTATCTATGAATTTTCCGTGCAAAGCAACCAGTCAGCCCAAACGGCGCAACAAGCCAAATCACAATCATTAAACGCCAGAGACTTAGCAAGTCAAGGTAAGGATATGATTGAACAAGCGACCCGTGAATTTGCGACTATCTCTACGACTATTAGTGATTCTGCCGATGCAGTGCAAGGTGTACATCACCGCGCTAAAGCAGTGCGTGATTTAATTACTATGATCAGTGAGATTGCCGATCAAACGAATTTATTGGCTCTTAATGCCGCTATTGAGGCTGCGCGTGCTGGTGAGAGTGGACGCGGATTCTCGGTGGTTGCTGATGAGGTTAGGGCTCTTGCTGGGCGCACAGCGCAGGCAACGACTGAAATTAATCAGGTAATAGATGGTATCGATAACGAAACCAATAATGCTGTTGACCGAATTACCGCTGGACAAGCAGAATTAGAGAAGGGCGTCGATATGTTGCAACAAATGGTTACGCCATTAGTTGACCTAAATGCTGGTGCTCAAGAGTCATTGACTAGTCTGGAGCAGCTAGAGCAAGCCGTTGCAGATCAAGCAACTGAAAGCGCGCATATTGAAGATAGCGTTAAAAATATTGGCGATAAGGCAAATAGCAATCAGGCTGAAATCGACAAAGTAACGTCAACAACTAACCATCTAAGTGACATGGCGCTAGGGTTATCCCGCCAAGTTAGTAAATTTAGACTTCATTAGTGGTCAATTAACTGCCATTATCAAGGCGTTAACTCTCCAGTCAACGCCTTTTCTTGCCTTACTTCTTGCTGTCTTTTGTGAAATAAGTTGATATACATCAATTTAGATTGGCTAGCAAAGTCTTGTTGTAATTACCTTTTGTGACACAACACCCAATTGTGTCACGAAAGCACTACCGTTATTTTCAATTATCAACAATAAGCCGTAAACTTTGTGTGGCTTAATGCTTAAATTAATATTGAGATAAAGATTATGAATGTTTTAACCGTTGATTATACCGCAAGTGATGCAGCAGAACGCTTTGTTGCGTCACTTCATAAAACGGGCTTTGGTGTGTTGACGAACCACCCCATTGCTAAAGAGAAAGTCCAAGCGATTTACGATACTTGGTACGATTTCTTTATGAGTGAAGCCAAGCATGACTTATTGTTTAGCCCTGAAACACAAGATGGCTATTTTCCACCGTCAGTGTCAGAAGTCGCCAAAGGGCATTCTGTAAAAGATATTAAAGAATATTTTCATATCTACCCTTGGGGCCGCATGCCTGAGCACCTTAAAGCACAGGTTATGGAATATTACGATCTAGCTAATGGTTTAGCGCAAGAGCTACTAGGTTGGATTGAAGAACACGCGCCAAACGATGTTAAAGCCAAATTTACACAATCGTTGCCGTCAATGGTTAAAGACAGTGAAGGGACATTATTACGTGTTCTACATTACCCGCCAATGACGGGGGAAGAAGAGCCTGGCGCAATCCGTGCTGCTGCCCATGGTGATATTAATTTATTAACCGTGTTACCGGCAGCTAACGAGCCTGGTTTACAAGTTGTTGCGAGCGATGGCAGTTGGTATGACGTACCTTGTGATTTTGGTAACATCATCATTAACATTGGTGATATGTTGCAAGAAGCATCTGGTGGCTATTACCCATCGACTATTCACCGCGTAATTAACCCAACAGGCGGACGTACTGAACATTCTCGAATTTCGCTACCATTGTTCTTACATCCAAAACCAGAAGTTGTGTTATCTGAGCGTTATACGGCTGATAGTTACTTAGAAGAACGTTTACGCGAGCTAGGCGTTAAGAAATAATTTATCTTATGCAACGTTAAGTTACTCTTAATAAATGCCAGTATCTACTTTGTAGGCACTGGCATTTTTTATTGTCTCCTTTTCTTCTTAAATCTCTTAAAATGGTTGCATCATCTCGTATTACCTGTAATTAATAACATTCAAAATAATTATTTGTGCTAGGCCGTTGAAATTAAACGGGGTCATCCCTATATCAATTACAGTCGTAACCACGGATCACAGTTAAGAGAGACAAAGCATGCCATTAGAGCGCTCAGACCGCATTGATATTCCAGTATTACCTTTACGAGACGTTGTCGTCTATCCCCATATGGTGATCCCATTATTTGTAGGACGTGAAAAATCTATTCGCTGCTTAGAAGCGGCTATGGAGCAAGACAAATTAATCCTACTTGTTGCCCAAAAAGATTCGAGTGTTGATAACCCGGGTCGTGATGATATTTATGATGTCGGCACCGTTGCAACTATTTTACAGTTATTAAAATTACCAGACGGTACGGTGAAAGTGCTAGTTGAAGGTAATCAGCGAGCTAAAATAAATCGCTTAGAAACCAAAGATGAATTGTTTAGTGCAGACGCACAATATGTGGTGACAGAGCAAGTTGAAGAGCTTGAGCAAGAAGTGCTCATTCGCACGGCTGTCTCTGAATTTGATTCTTACATTAAGCTCAATAAAAAGATCCCACCTGAAGTACTTACATCGCTTTCTGGTATTGATGACGCTGCGCGCCTTGCTGACACGATGGCGGCGCATATGACACTAAATCTTGAAGATAAGCAACAGGTTATCGAAATTGAAAGTGTTAATGATCGTCTAGAGTTTTTATTAACCATGATGGAATCTGAAATAGATTTACTCCATATGGAAAAGAAAATTCGCGGTCGTGTTAAAAAACAGATGGAGAAGTCACAACGTGAGTATTATTTGAATGAGCAAATGAAAGCCATTCAAAAAGAAATCGGTGAACTTGATGATACGCCAGATGAGATGGAAGAGCTGGCGCAAAAAATTAAAGACGCTGGTATGACGGCGGAAGGTCAGAAAAAAGCAGAGTCTGAGTTACAAAAACTTAAAATGATGTCAGCGATGTCAGCTGAAGCAACGGTTGTTCGTAGTTACATTGATTGGATGGTGAATGTTCCTTGGAAGAAACGCAGCAAGGTTAAAAAAGACCTGTCAAAAGCTGAGGTCGTTCTTAATAGTGACCATTATGGGTTAGAACGTGTAAAAGAGCGCATCTTAGAATATTTAGCGGTGCAATCTCGTGTTCGCCAGCTTAAAGGGCCAATTTTATGTTTAGTTGGACCGCCGGGGGTTGGTAAAACGTCACTGGGTCAATCAATTGCTAAAGCGACTGGCCGTAAGTATGTACGAATGGCACTTGGTGGTGTTCGTGATGAAGCGGAAATCCGTGGTCATCGTCGTACTTATATAGGCTCTATGCCGGGTAAGCTGATCCAAAAGATGGCGAAGGTTGAAGTGAAAAACCCATTATTTTTACTCGATGAAATCGATAAAATGAGTTCTGATATGCGCGGCGATCCAGCTTCTGCATTGCTAGAAGTGCTAGATCCAGAACAAAACAATAGCTTTAACGACCATTATTTAGAAGTCGATTATGATTTATCAGACGTTATGTTTGTGGCAACGTCAAATTCGATGGATATTCCAGGCCCATTGCTTGACCGTATGGAAGTGATAAACCTTTCGGGTTACACCGAAGATGAAAAACTTAATATTGCAAAACAACATTTATTAGAGAAACAAATTAAACGAAACGGTCTTAAACTGAGTGAAATAGAAATTGAAGATAGCGCACTTATGGGCATTATTCGCTATTACACACGCGAAGCAGGCGTCCGTAGCTTAGAGCGCGAAATTTCGAAACTATGTCGCAAAGCAGTGAAAAAGATTCTGTTAAAAGAAGTGACTGGTAAAGTTGTTGTGACCAATGACAATCTCAATGATTTCTTAGGTGTTCAGCGTTATGATTTTGGTAAATCAGCAGAGAACAATCAAATAGGTCAGGTGACAGGTCTAGCGTGGACTCAAGTCGGCGGTGATTTACTAACGATTGAAACCGCTTCAGTGATAGGTAAAGGTAAGCTCAATTACACCGGTTCACTTGGCGATGTTATGCAAGAGTCGATTCAAGCAGCGATGACGGTTGTTCGCGCCCGTGCTGACAAGCTAGGTATCAATAGTGATTTCCATGAGAAACGTGATATTCACGTGCATGTCCCTGAAGGCGCAACGCCTAAAGATGGTCCAAGTGCAGGTATCGCAATGTGCACGGCGTTAGTATCAAGTTTGACTGGTAATCCTGTTCGTGGCGATGTCGCGATGACTGGTGAAATTACCTTACGTGGTGAAGTATTGCCAATTGGTGGTTTAAAAGAGAAGTTATTAGCCGCACATCGTGGTGGAATTAAGCGTGTGCTGATCCCACATGGTAACAAAAAGGACCTAGCAGACATCCCTGATAACGTGATTGGTGACTTAGAAATCCATCCTGTGAAATGGGTAGATGATGTGCTAACGCTTGCGCTAGAGCAGGATCCACAAGGTTTTTGCGCAAAATCTGCGTAAATATTGATTAATTCGCAGAAAACGATGAAAAAAAGTCGTTTTTTTTTAAAAAAAGGGCTTTTAAATCTTAAAAACTGTGATAGCCTAGCTAACGTTGAATTGCTATGAGGCAGTTGGGGCGCAAGCTAGCGCTAATGTTGTCACAGAGATTTAATATGTATAACTTATTTTTAACTAAGTTATATTTTGAGGGTGTAATGAAGTAGTTTCATTAGCCATAATAAAAAAAACGCAGCTCAGGAAGTTAAGCTGTAGTTAAAAGAATAAATAAAGGGTATGACATGAATAAGTCTCAACTAATCGATAAAATTGCAGAAAGCGCTGACATCTCAAAAGCAAATGCTGGTCGCGCATTAGACGCTTTCATTGGTACTGTTACTGATGCACTTAAAGAAGGTGATAAAGTTTCACTTGTTGGTTTCGGTACTTTCGAAGTTCGTCAACGTTCAGCACGTACTGGCCGCAACCCACAAACTGGTGCAGAGATCAAAATCGCTGCAGCAAACGTTCCAGCATTCAAAGCTGGTAAAGCATTAAAAGATTCTGTTAACTAAGAACTGCTTTTGCTTTTATCGCTAACATCTTGTTAGCGATTATTAGGAGTGGTAGTTCAGTTGGTTAGAATACCGGCCTGTCACGCCGGGGGTCGCGGGTTCGAGTCCCGTCCACTCCGCCAAAATTTATAGAAAAACGCATCAATTGATGCGTTTTTTTTTGCCTAAAATTTAGATCAAATCCTAGGTTTTAGAAGAGGGCTTTTTAAGCGCTTAAAAAAACAACGAAAACCGCTCGCTTATTGGCTTAGCTGTGTAGATTGCCCTGTGCTTTGCTGATATGATATCGGCAATTTTTATAAAACTAATAATAAAATAATAGTTAAATTATTTAAGAGGCTCTGATGTTAGAAAGAATTCGTGAAGGATCGCAAGGTGTTGTCGCCAAAGCCATCTTAGTGCTAGTGATCTTAACTTTTGCCTTAGCAGGTATCGGTAGTTATTTAGGTGGTAACACCGAAGTAGCCAGCGTTATCGTCAATGGTGAAACGATTAGCAAAGCACAAGTTGAAAATGAGTTTGCCAAAGAACGTGCTAATTTAGAACGTCAATACGGTGAAATGTTTAAGATGATTGCTAACAACCCAACGTATATGGATAGTGTACGTAAAGGTGTTGAAGAGCGTTTAATTGCGCAAGCATTGATTAGTCAAACGGCTGCTGCGATGGATTTACGCGTCGGCGATGAAGAAATTAAAAAGAACATCCGTGACATGAGAGAATTTCATGTCGATGGCCAATTCAACAATGACCGTTACCTAAGCTTAATTCGTAGTTCTGGTTATCGCGTAGAACAGTTTCGCGAACTATTACGTGTTGATCTAACGCGTCAGCAATTAATGGGTGCAGTGATTGGCTCTGATTTCGTATTGAAAAACGAAGCTGAGCAAATTGCTCAATTGGAAAATCAATTACGTGATATTCGTTACATCGATATCAAAGCAGCTGACTTTTTAGCTGAAGTTGCAGTAACTGATGAAGAAGTCGCGGATTACTATGATGTAAACAGCGGTCAATTTACTACTCAAGAGCAATTAAGCTTGGAATACGTTGAGTTAAAGGTTGCTGATTTATTATCGAAAGTTTCAGTTGAAGAGAGCAAAATTCGCGAGCAATACGAATCAAGTTTAAGTCAATACCAATCACCTGAACGTCGTCGAGTGTCTCATATCTCTTTTGAATTAGGTGATGATGAAGCGGCTGCTCAAGCAAAAGCGCAAGCGGCATTAGTTCGCGTTAAAGCGGGTGAAGACTTTGCTACGCTAGCAAAAGAGCTATCTGAAGATACATTAAGTGGTGAAGAAGGCGGTGATCTTGATTGGATGACCCTAGATGACGAAGATGCGTTCACTAAAGCGGTTTTTGCCCTTGAAAACGGTGCAACGTCAGAGATTGTCACAACGGACTCGGATCTACATATTCTTAAAATTACTGATTTAGAGCCTGCTGCAACAAAAGCATTTGAAGAAGTT
Source organism: uncultured Gammaproteobacteria bacterium (assembly GCA_913060565.1). Taxonomy (GTDB): domain Bacteria; phylum Pseudomonadota; class Gammaproteobacteria; order Enterobacterales; family Psychrobiaceae; genus Psychrobium. The sequence goes on from CAJXRU010000056.1 coordinate 8,193, forward strand.
GCTGCTGAAATTAAAGATGAATTGTTGTTTGAAGCGGCAAAAGAGTATTTTTACGAATTACAACAACAACTCACTGACACGAGCTTTGCTGTTCCTGAGAATTTAACTGAAGCGGCTGCTGAAATTGAATCAGACGTTAAAGCGACTGCATTGTTCACGCGTAATAGTGTGCCATTGGCAGTTAACTTTCCTGGCGTTATCGATGCAGCGTTCTCAGAGCAAGTGCTTGGCGAAAATGTTAACTCTGATGTTATCGAGATTAGCCCTGAACATCATATGGTAGTGCGTAAAAAAGAGCACATTCCATCAGAAGTTAAGCCAATGAGTGATGTTAAAGCGCAGATTGTGAGTATCTTAAAACAGCAAAAGGCGAGCGAGCTGGCTAAAGAGAAAGCGCAGCAATACCTTGCTAGTTGGCAAGCTGGTGAATCAATTGACGGTGTAACTGTTGTTGAAAAATCTGATGTTGCGCGTACTACACGTGATATCGATACTGCGATTGTCACAGCGGCATTTAAGATGGCTAAGGCTCAAAGCAATGATGTTGAGCTTGTTAGTACTGCACAAGGTCAAGCCGTTGTAGATCTAGTAGCAGTCAAAGAGGCAACTGATGTTGCAGCTGATTTAGACAGCGTTATTCAACGTCTAAATGGCACTCAAAGTGGTCAAGCGTACAAAGCGTTTATTGATTCACTTAAAGAAAAAAGCGATATTCAATACCCAACATCTTAATGTTAGGTTAGATGGTTGAAAAAGGCGGCAGTAGCCGCCTTTTTAATTTCAACAAACACATTACTAATATGATTAAGTAATAGGGTTAGTCCTATTAGTCATGTGTTTAGCCATGTGATTGGCAATAATAAAAATAACGAGGGGAAGCCATTGGAACGTGGTCAATTTAGCTCTAAAGCTGGTTTTATTATGGCAGCTGCTGGTGCGGCTGTAGGACTAGGTAATGTCTGGGGTTTTCCAACGCAAGTTGCCAGTAATGGCGGTGGTGCATTTGTATTAGTGTATTTGTTGCTGGCATTTTGTCTCGCTTATCCAGCGTTAATGGCAGAGCTTATTGTAGGGCGTCATGCCCGCGCTAATGCTGTCATTGCACTTCCAATGCTTAATGAAAAGCCGATATTAAAACTGGGCGGGAAATTGGTTGGTATTGCTGGATTGATCACCGTCGCTGTTATTCTGAGTTTCTATGCAATTATTGCTGGTTGGTTATTCGCATTCGCGATTGAGCCGGTGGTGACTTTTCTAGGATTCTCTGAAGCCGCAAACTGGCTGACTCAATTTTCATTAAGTAGAAATATCATATTTACGGCGTGTTTTATGGTGCTTACAATCTTGATTATTGGCGCTGGCGTTAATCATGGTATAGAGCGTTGGTCCAAGCGCATGATGCCAGCACTGGTACTTATTCTAGTGGCATTGATTGGTTATATGTTGACACTACCAAACGCCATGGTTGGACTAACACATTACCTTAAACCCGATTTTAGTCAGATTTTTGATGGCCAGCTAATCATTAGCGCAATGGGACAGGCGTTCTTCTCATTGTCATTAGGTGTTGGCTGTATGTTGATTTACGGCTCATACCTATCAAGTGATGAAAATATTGTAAAAGCGGGCGCATGGGTCACGTTATTAGATGTCGGGTTAGCGTTTGTTGCGGGCCTCTTGATTATCCCATCGATGTATATTGCGTCTTATTTTGGGGTTGAGATCTTCGATGAAAGTGGTGCGCTATTAAATAGTGACACATTAATTTTCACTATTCTTCCGGCGCTATTTGAACAAATGGGCGCAGCGGGGCCATTCATTGCTTTAGCATTTTTCGTACTAATGTCTTTGGCGGCATTAACATCGTCAATTTCATTACTTGAAGTACCGGTTGCTTATGTTGTCGAGGCACACAAAAAGCCACGTGTGATTACTAGCTGGGTGATCGGCGCATTGGTCACGATGCTTAGCTTAACCATTGTGTTTAATTTTAGTTGGTTGTTTGGATTAGTTATTACAGTAACAACCAAATACAGTCAGCCCTTATTAGGTTTGTTCTTTTGTATATATGCAGGTTGGGTATGGCATCGCAGCGGCGCACTTAATGAAATAAAAAAAGGTTATCAAGGGGCGCAACACGGGCTATTTTGGAAAATATGGCCATGGTATGTAAAGTTTGTGTGCCCACTATTTATTATTGTGATGTTTATTCACGCGCTTTAAGGAAGCAATGTAATGACAAATGCAAATGAGATCAAACGCGGTATGGCGGTTGAATTAGACGGTAAAAAACTGTTAGTTAAAGATATTTTTGTTCAAAACCCAAGTGCTCGCGGCGCAGCAACACTTTATAAAATGCGTTTTAAAGATATCGAAACCGGTGCTAAGGTTGAGCAGCGCTTTAAAGGCGATGAGAAAATCCAAGAGCTTGAATTGACTATTCGCGGTGTGAGTTTTTCTTACATTGATGGCAATGAATATGTCTTTATGGATAACGAAGATTATAGCCAGTTTAATTTTAATCGCGAAGACATTGAAGATGAGCTTCTGTTTATTACCGAAGACACGCAAGGACTTCAGTTGTTAGAAGTTAACGGTAATGCCGTTGGTATTGATTTGCCACAGTGGGTCGAATTAGTCATCAACGAAACATCACCATCAATCAAAGGAGCATCGGCTAGCGCACGTACTAAACCAGCTCATTTTGAAACAGGATTAGTCGTTCAGGTGCCAGAATATATTGCAAGTGGCGAGAAAATTAAAATTAACGTAGCGGAAAAGAAATTCGTGAGTCGCGCTGGCTCTTAATAAGTCCTCTAATGTTTTAAACTAAAATGCCGCATACTTGCGGCATTTTTCATGGTAACGCGAAAAGGGAAGAGTTATTAACTTTCGATACCGATGTTACTAATGCCAAAGCCTTTAAATTCTGTGCGTAATTCTTTAAGGAAAGCAGGCGATAACTTTGGCTCTTCTTCGATTCGAGTCAGCAGATAATCTTGCAGTGTCTTTTCTTCAACCATCATTTCATGCTCAAAGGTCGCTTCGTCGCTAATATCACCTTCTACGGCGCTAATATAGCTTGCAACGGTGGAACTTGATAGTTTACTAATGTTAATTAAATCTTCATCCATCTTTTGCTCTAACGCGACTAATATGGTGTTTAATGCCATAGAACAATCAATCGCAGCAATTACACCAAAATTATCGTAGTCCGCTAACTCAGGCGTGTTCTCTAATAGCTTATTTTGTTGAACTTCAAGGTTAAGCTTGACCGATTGCTTGGCGAGCTTTTGCCAAATGAGATCAACAATGGTTTTTAACACTTGCGGGTTACCAAATTCCACACTATCGCTAAATAATTGGTAGTTGGGTAGCATGCGTTCGCTTAACACGTTGGCAAATGTAAGTTGCTGTTCAAAGCTTAGGTTTTTAATTCGGGTAAAGAACCCTGGTTTATTACTCATTAAGGGTATCGCTTTCTTTATTTAATAACGTAGTGCCAACAGTGGCAACCAATTGTAATTCGTCGAGAATCTCTAGTATTTCAGGCTCAATATCCACAAGCGCAGATTGTTGTTTTAACGCTGTTTCAATGGAGTGCGCCAATTCTTTCAGCTGCGGAACGCCAGTATAACAGCAAGCGCCGTGCAATTTATGAATAACACGTAATAATTCTTTGCTATTTTGGTTGCTCACAGCTGATTCAATGGCAGAAATAGTTGGTGGGATGCTATCGATGAGCATTTGAAGCATTTCGACCGCAAGTGCTTTTTTACCCATGGCTTGATCAAGTGATGCTTGCCACGATACGTGAGGGTTATCGCCTTCAAGTAGGGAATCGCTAGTGTCAGTTTGTAAGGCGAGGGCAATATTTTCCTTAACATGATTGGAATCTAACCAATGCTCAAGAATATTATTTACACTTTCTTCAAGCAGTGGTTTTGTTAGAAAATCATCCATGCCTTTATTGAGCCACACTTGTTTTTCTTCTTCTAGGGCATGAGCAGTCGTGGCCACAATCGGCACTAATTGGTTAATACCGTGTTTACGAATGATAGCGGTTGCTTGCACGCCATCGAGTACGGGCATTTGGATATCCATAAAAATGATATCAAACTTTTGCACACAACATGCTTCAACAGCTTCTTCGCCATTGGTTGCTAATACCAAAGACCCGACCTTGTCTTTTAACATTGTACTAATGAGTTTTAAATTCGCTTCATTGTCATCAACTAACAAGGCACGTTTTTTCGGATATTTCACCGCTTCTGGTTCAGGTTTTTGGACGACGCGCGTGCTATAGGCTTGTATTTTTTCAATGCTGTTAAATAATCTACGGCAGCTGATTGGATTAATATGACAATAATTAACGCCTAACGCGATAATATTTTGATGCACGGTAAGATCATTGGTATCAATAAGCACGATAATGTTGTCAACGTTGTTCGCACCACTGATAAGATCTTCAAGGGTAATGAGGTTATCATACGGACCAGCATAGTGAATAATCGCGCAATCATAGTCTTCCAAACTACTCGCATGCTTCCACTCGTCAAACTGGGTGAAATTGTCGATATTTGCCTGCCAGTGATTAATCTGTTGATTAAGAATACTGGCGTGTTGAATTGACTCACAAAAGACTTGGATATTTTTATGCAGACGCGCGTTAATATGAAAGGCGGGATTAGCATTGCTTTCTTCAATTAAAATATTGCTAGAAAACTGAGAGCCAATACCGGGCTCACTGGCGCAAATAATGCTTCCGCCCATCTCTTCAATTAATCGCTTAGTGATAATCAATCCTAAACCACTGCCGCCATATTTACGGCTAATACTTGAGTCAGCTTGCGCGAATGCATTAAATAGACGCGGTAAATGCTCACGTTGAATGCCGATGCCTGTATCAATGATATCAAAAAATAATTTGTGTTGATGATTAGCCATCTGTTTAGAATAGATGTTTAGGCTAACATGTCCCTTTTTAGTAAACTTAATCGCATTGCCAATTAAGTTCGTTAAAATTTGCTGAAAGCGTTGATTATCGCCAATCACATTGTCTATGGTCGATGGCGAGATATTTACTAACAAATCGAGATTTTTTTCGTGGGCTGATGTTGCCAATATATCGGTGACATCAGCAATGGTATCGCGCAAACTAAATGGCATGGCATCAAGGTGTAATTTACCTGCCTCAAGCTTAGAAAAATCAAGAATATCTTTGATAATGTTGAACAGCCCTTGCGCAGATTTTTCTATCGTTTGCAGATAATCGATTTGATTGGGCATCAACTGAGTTTTCAATAACTGCTGCGTTAAACCGATAACACCATTTAAAGGGGTTCGTAGTTCATGAGACATATTAGCGAGAAACTCAGACTTTATTCTACTGCCTTCTTGCGCTTTACGGTTTGCAATATCTAGCTCGACGTTTTTAATTTCAATTTGTTCCATCGTTTCCCGCAGCTCACTGGTTGCGGTGTCGATGTTGTGTTGCATTTTCTCGTGATATTCTTTTAGCGAACCCGCAATAGCATTGATACCCCGCTTTAAGATTTCAAGTTCACCGATTAGGTTCCCTTGCAATCGCGTATCTAACTTGCCTTCTCGAATTTTAGCAACCGCTCTTACCATGTCACCAATCGGGCGGGTTACATTGTTAATAAGCCTAAAGGTAAAGAACAAGTTAAGCTGCACACCTAACAAAATGATGATAAACGTGGTGAGCGCCACACGATGTTGTTGAATGAGCGTTTCGTGATTGTTGAGCTGCATCATAAGGTGACCGATCACCCGTTCTTGGCCTAAATCATTTGTTGTTTGCGTTATTTCTATTGAGATCGGGCTAGTAATGATAATATGCTCGCCGCTATTTTCGATGGTGAGCGTGTTAGGCATTTTTCGCGCATTAAAGTCGCTAAATTCGCCGATCATTCGGTGGTAATTGCTGGTGACAAAAAGTTGATTATTTTCGTTATAAATTGCAATTGAGTTAATAAGCGGCGAATGGGAACGATGCATTCTGTCAACAAGGGTTTTAAGTGACTCTCGATTATTTTCTTTTAGGCTTTGCTCGGCTGCGATGACTAACGGTGTCATAATATTTTTGCCTTGTTCTTCTAGCGTTGTTTCTAATTCGCTAAAAAGGCTGAGGGTATAAAAGCCGCCTAACATTAAACTCACCAAGATCGTTGGTGCTAGGGTGACCGTAAACACCCAAGTTCTAAGGCTATAATTGGCAGTTTGTTTCATGAAAAGAAGAGGCCTGTCAGTGCTTTGCTTTGATATTTAGTTAAGAATTTATCATAACACCGCGATTTAATTAATGTAATAACAATATTTTTATAAGTGATAGACATGGCAAATTTTTATAACGCAGCAAAAAAAATAAAAAAAATGGGAAGACAGCAACAAGTTGCGATTGAATCTATTGATCAATCACTGACGGGTGTCACCCATATTGATAACAAAGTGGTCTTTGTGCCAGGCGCTTTGCCGGGCGAAGAGGTATCAATTCAAATTATTGATGAACAAAAAAAATATGCGCGTGCCAAACTCATTGATATTGTGCAAGGGAGTAAAGAAAGAATCTCGCCTACTTGTGCCCATTTTAGTGAATGTGGCGGTTGCCAAACTCAGCATCTATCAAGTGACAATCAACTGCATTTTAAAGAGCAAGGACTTAAACAACGCTTTGCAAAGATAAGTCAGGAGAAGCATTGGCAATCAGCAGTATCGTCACAACCTTGGCATTATCGCCGCCGTGCTCGCTTGAGTGTGAATGTTGAAAAGAATAAAACACTGCGGGTTGGTTTTAGGCAGCAGGGAAGTAGTGAAATTGTCAATATTTCCCGTTGTGATGTACTAACTAAGCCGTTTAACGATATCTTTTCTCCACTATTTGCGCTTATTGATGGGTTAGACGGTCGTGAAGAGATTGGTCATGTTGAAGTTATTGCGACGCCATCTCATGACATTGCGTTGTTTAGAATAACAAAACGCTTGAGTACTGGTGATATTGAATCATTGAGGTTATTTGCGCAGCAGCGAGCATTGACGGTGTTATTGGAAAGTAATAGCGGTGCGATTCATCCGTTACCTGATGCTCAACTACCGACCTTAACTTACCCGCTTGCAAAGCTCGACATTGGATTTACGCCCGGTAACTTTATTCAAGTTAATAGTGCTGTGAATGAGAAAATGGTAGCGATTGCAGCGCAATGGCTCGACGTAAAACCTAACGATAAAGTACTCGATTTGTTTTGTGGTGTCGGCAACTTCAGCCTGTCACTGGCCAGCTATGCACAATTAGTCATTGGTGTTGAAGGTGTTAAGGCAATGGCAGAGCAGGCGACTGAAAATGCTCGCAACGCCGGGATAGACAATGCATCTTTTTATCATTGTAACTTATCGCAACCGCTTATTGACCAACAATGGTTTAGTAATAAATTGCGTAAAAAGGTTGATAAAATTCTCCTTGATCCTGCCCGCGATGGTGCGCTAGATATTTGTCGTCAGCTCAGTCAATTGCAACCAAGCAAAATTGTTTACGTGTCTTGTGATGCCGCTTCGCTTGAACGTGACGCTCATGAAATTATTAAACAAGGTTATGAATTGTCGAAGATTTGTGCAATGGATATGTTCCCTCAAACAACGCACGTAGAATCAATGGCATTATTCGTAAAATCAACGGCTAAACCTAAACGCGTGAAAAAAGGTTTATTGCGCTAAGCGAGCAGTTTTACTTGGCGAATGGGTAATACCTTGTTAGCATCATTACCCTATTTTTGCCATTAAGTAGAACAAGGGTTTGTTATGGTAGCGGTAAGAGAGGGGCACCTCGCAGGTGAGTTTGATTTAGATCTGTGGGTGACTAAATTTGGCCTTGAAAAACAGCAAGTAAAACACTTCAAAGCGCTATATAAAACGATGGATACGTTGGCGCTTGAGCAAGATAATCCAGCCTTAATTATTAAGGCTCGTGAGATGGCCGAGATCCTGCAAAATATGCATATGGATCTCGACACGCTTAAAGCGGCATTGGTCTATCCTTGGTGTGAACTTGATTTACTTGATGATGAGAAAATTGCTGAATTAACATCGTCCAAAGTCGTTACCTTACTCAATAATGTGTCTGAAATGGCGGCCATTAAAACACTGCATGGTCAAGGTCGTCAGTTGTCAACGAATCAAGTTGATAATTTAAGACGCATGCTCATGGCGATGGTAGCTGATGTACGTGCCGTGGTGATCAAACTCGCCGAACGTGTCGCTTACTTACGTGAAATTAAAAACGAAGATGAAGAGACTCGTGTCCTTGCTGCGCGTGAAATTACCGATATTTATGCCCCTCTAGCTAATCGTTTAGGGATAGGTCAGTTGAAGTGGGAATTAGAAGATATCTCATTTCGTTATTTACACCCAACAACCTACAAAAAGATTGCCAAACTACTTGATGAAAAACGCTTAGAGCGTGAAAGCTATATTGATGATTTTGTTGGTGAATTAAGCGCTGGACTCGACAAAGAAAATTTAGGGGCCAAAGTCTACGGCCGCCCAAAACATATTTATTCAATCTGGAAAAAAATGGATCAAAAGAGTTTGTCTTTTGACAAACTCTTTGATGTACGAGCCATTCGTGTTGTCGTGGATAAACTACAAGATTGTTATGCCGCATTGGGGATTTTGCATTCACTTTGGCACCATGTGCCGAGTGAGTTTTCAGATTATGTTGCCAACCCTAAACCCAATGGTTATCAATCAATACATTCTATCGTATTGGGGCCGCAAGGGCGTACGATTGAAGTACAGATCCGAACAGAACAAATGCATCAAGACGCCGAGATGGGGGTTGCTGCACATTGGCGATATAAAGAGGGCGTCGGTGGTACAAAAGACAGTAGCTTTGAAGGAAAGATTGAATGGCTACGTAAAATTCTTGCTTGGCAAGATGATGTTAAAGACAGCGGCAGTTTAGCAGACGATATTCGAGAGCAAGTCTTTGATGATCGTATTTATGTTTATACCCCTAATGGCGATGTTGTTGATATGCCAAATGGGTGTACACCGTTAGATTTCGCCTATTATATCCATTCTCAAGTTGGGCATCGCTGTATTGGGGCTAAGGTCAATGGACGCATTGTTCCCTTTACTACTAAATTAGAAACGGGCCAACAAGTCGAAGTACTAACGGCTAAAGAGCCTAATCCTAAACGAGATTGGCTGAATTCGCGTTTGGGCTATGTTTTTTCATCGCGTTCTCGGTCTAAAATTCAGCATTTTTTCAAACAACAGGATCGCGACAAAAATGCCTTTGCAGGTCGTGAAATTTTAGAAGAAGAGTTAGCCCGTTTAGATCTTAAGTTATCTGATGCTCAAGTCGCGGTGCGTAAATACAACTTCAATACGTTAGACGATCTCATCGTTGCTGTTGGCTGTGGTGACGTGCGCATTAATTCTTTAGTTAATTTCTTACAGCTTCACTTTAAGAAAGGGGTGATTGAACCTGTTGCTAATGTCAAAACACAGGCATTATCATCGAATAAAAAGAAAAGTGAAGTTGTTGTTGAAGGCGTTGGTAATTTATTAACTCACATGGCGAAATGTTGTCAGCCGATTCCAGGTGATGAAATTGATGGCTTTATTTCGCAAGGAAAAGGCGTGTCTATTCACCGAAAAGATTGTGAACAGCTAAAGGAACTGCTGACTCGTCACCCTGAACGTAATGTTGAAGTCCATTGGGGAAATGATTCCAGCAGTGGTTATGCGCTGGAATTAATGGTGTTTGCAAACGATAGAACGGGGTTAGTACGAGATATTACCGCCATTATTGCCAATGATAAGGTCAATATGTTGGGCATGAATACTAAAACGGTAGAAGCAACTCAAACGGCGCAGATTGGTTTAACTGTTGAAGTGGCTGATCAAGAAGTGCTTACTCGGCTATTGGGTAAGTTAAATAATGTTGATGGCGTTTATGACGTTAAACGTCGCTAATTAATTGTTCACAATGAGTATTTGTTAGACAGTCGGCACTTTATTTTAAATTTAGACTTTACAAGCTGGCTAAAGCTCACTAATATGCGCTTCACCAGCTGCGGAGAGATGGCAGAGTGGTCGAATGCACCGGTCTTGAAAACCGGCAACGGTTTATCCCGTTCTAGGGTTCAAATCCCTATCTCTCCGCCACCTAATTTAGAAAAGCCCGTTAATTTTAAAAATTTAACGGGCTTTTTTGTTTTTTTAATTTAAGTTTTGTAGATGGCTCTAACATCGGTTTATCCACCCCTAGCACTGTGGGGGCAATGCCGATTCTTTGCGTCACCTATTATAGAAATGCCCGTTGAGTCGAAAGATTAAACGGGCTTTTTGCTTTTAAAGTTAAAGTTTAGTTTTGTAGATGGTTCCAGCATCGGTTTATAGACTTAATGGGGTTAGCGTGAAATCTTGATTTTTCGGATGCTATTTTCGTTGGCCTTTGTATATCTAACACTGTCTTTCGATCCATTTCCCCGTCAACTATTCATGATTTTGATGTCGAATTATTGTGATTTTTATTAAAATAATAATAAAGTATTAGTGGTCTACGTCCCGCTACTGATAAAGGTTTGCGAATTTTAGTGATATATTGCTAAAAATAACAACGTTGAAATAGCGTTTATGCGAAATATTTTGCTACTATCATGGGTCGACTATGACGATAATTATTATAGAGAGAGTATTCCTTTGAGGATTAACCGTCTTTTAGCATTTTGCAGCTTAAGTATTTTTTCTTTGGCATCTGTTGCCGACAATTTAACTGTAACGGTTCACAATCACTTGGATAAGCCATTACCCAATGTAGTGGTTTATTTAGAGCCTCCAGCTTCCCTTACACTTCCACCTCGTCAAGAGCCGGTTGAAGTCATTCAAGCTGATAAAGCGTTCGCCCCATATATTGCGGTTATGCAAAAAGGGGCCAGTGTTAAATTTAAAAATGATGACGATATAACGCATCATATATATTCTCCGGTTGGTGATAACAAATTTGCGTTTAAGATCAGTGCAGGTCAAGAGCGCATGAAACACGATTTTCAACATGCAGGTAATGTCGTCATGGGATGTAATATCCATGACTGGATGAGTGGTCATTTACTCATTTTGGAAACACCGTACTTTGCGAAGACGAACGAGCAAGGTATTGCTGTGTTTAATGTGAAAGATAAGGGGCAATACCAAGTGGTTGTTTGGCATCCTCAAATGCTTGAACAAGATAATCGTATTGCACAGTCGGTTAATTTTGAGCAGTCTAAAAAGCTGTCTATTAAATTAACGAAACCGTTGGCGGAGTTGCCCAACCAAGTCAATGAAGACGATTTTGATTTCTTATCGGATTATTAAGGTAACTAGTTCTTATGCATAGTTTGCAAAATAGAATATTCTTGTTCTTTGTATTGTTGTTGTTATTTGTTCAAGCCATTGCGTTATCAACGCTATTTGCAGGTAAACAGAACCAAGAATCTCGAGAGATAACGAATCGCTTGAATACAGCAAAGACCTTATTTGCTGAGCAATATTCGGCGCGCAGTGAATATCTTGCGGTCTTTGCTGAGACCGTTGCTAAAGATTATGGAATCAAAGCCGTATTTACTGACGATCAGCGTAGTCTATTAGCCGCCTTAAATAACCACCGCAAGCGTATTGATGCTGATGTGGCAATGGCGATTTCTAAGCCGGGCAATATTACGGCACAGTTACAGCTTACAACCTCCGTTGATAACGAAACGCGAGTTATTCGCGGTAAAGAACTTGACCAAATGTTTCGATATAGCGATTGGTTAAGTAATGATTCAAGTGTTCATTTATATGAAATTGACAATCAATTGTATCAATTAAGTTTGTCGCCAATTACTGTGGGCGCACAAACATTAGGTTGGGTTGGATTTGGCTTTGAAATCGATGAGACTCTTGCTCAAAAAACGCTAAAGCTAACTCACTTAGAAACTGATTTCGTCTATAAAAATGATAAGAAATGGCGATTAGTGGCGACATCAAATCCAAATACGTCTTTGGATTTTGCAGTGGATATTGTTAATGAGAAAATTCCTGAAGCCTACATCGGAATAGGGCATCTTATTAGTACCGACGAGTCTCATCAGTTGGGACTGGCGTTATATGGATTCCGTGCTGATTTTGTCTCAGTGCTGCAAGATAAGTGGGGGCAATTATTAATGCTCACATTAATTGCATTGCTATTATCGCTTGCCGGGGCATATTTAATTGCCTTGTCTATTACACGTCCTATTAAACGTTTAGTGAAGCAAGCAAAAATCGTTGCCCATGGTCAATATGATCAACGTGTTGAACTTAATGATAAGAGTGAACTTGGACAATTGGCGAGTGAATTTAACGCGATGCAAAGTGCCGTTTTGTCTCGTGAAGAAGCTATTACTCATCGCGCAAATCATCATCCATTAACGGAATTGCCAAATCGTTTGGCAGCGGTGCAAATGGTTGAAGCGCTTGTTGCAAAAGATTCACCGTTTACCGTTTATCATCTTAATTTAAGTCGCATCAAAGATGTTAATGAGTCATTGGGTCATGAAGTTGGCGATCGTCTTATTAAAGAGGCTGCAAAACGCCTTGGTGTCGTTAAAAATTGTTGTTTCTTAGGGCATTTAGGCGCCGATGAATTTATTTTAATTATTGAAGCAAGTGAAGACATTGCCATTGACGATATGGTCACTCGCGTGCTTGATTTATTTGAAGCCAATTTTGACCTCAATAGCATGGCATTACAAATCCAAGTTAAATTGGGGATTGCTCAATTTCCTGACCATTGCGGTGATGGTAAAAGCATTTTACAAATGTCGGATACGGCACTTAATTTCGCCCGAAAGCATAATCAAACCACTCAGGTTTACCATGCTGGTCTAGACGTCAATAGCGCAGAGCGTTTGAATCTAATTAATGATTTAAAATATGCAATCTCAGATGACCAACTAGAGCTTCATTATCAACCAAAACTAAATATGAAAACAGGCATCGTTACGCATGTTGAAGCGTTGGTTAGATGGCAGCATCCAAAACTTGGTATGGTTCCGCCTGATAACTTCATTCATATTGCTGAGCAAACAGGGCAAATAAACGCGTTAACGCAATGGGTGTTTGTGACGGCGCTTAAGCAGTTCAATGCGTGGAAGGCAAAAGATATTGATATCAATATTGCGGTGAATATTTCAGCCGAAAACCTAAAAGATATTAGCTTTGAAAGCTTTGTTAGAAAAAGCGTGGAAGAGTATAAAGTACCGAACAGTTCAATCACTTTGGAAGTCACTGAAAGCGCGGTTGTTGATAATCCAGAGGCTGCTATCGCTTTACTTCGACGTTTTAAAGAAGACGGATTTAAAATATCGATTGATGACTATGGTACGGGATACTCGTCATTAGCACAGCTGAAGCAATTGCCTGTCAATGAACTTAAGATAGATAAATCTTTTGTACAAAAACTGGAAACGGATGAAGATGACCAAATTATCGTCCGTTCAACAATCGAACTTGCTCACAATATGGGCTTGAGTGTTGTTGCTGAAGGAATTGAAGATGAATATTCACTCAAATGGTTAGCAAAACATGGCTGTGAATTAGCGCAAGGGTATTATATTAGCCGCCCACAACCAAGTGAAAGATTAACCCCTTGGTTAGAAGAAAAAAAAGAATTTAATTTAGGTTAACAGGATACAATTTGAATACATACAAACGGTTAGGACTATGTAGTTTATTGGTTTCTAGCACCACTATGGGAGCTCAAACTTCCATTAAAGGAGTGGTGGATGTTAGAGCGAGTATTGTCGATTCCGTAAAAAGTTATGCTGCTGGTGGTTATGGTAAATTGGGCTTAGATGATGGCAGCCAATTATCGTTATCACAGGCCGCGTTAGAGTTTGGTATTGAGTGGGATAACAATATCAGCGCACACATTGTTGCTAATGCTTACGCTAATGAATTTGAGCAAAACATTGGCGTGACAGAAGCGTTTCTGAAATATCGTTCATTGCCAACAGAGCAAGGCTATCGTTGGCAAAATCGTACGGGTATTTTTTACCCTAAAATCTCGTTAGAAAATAATGCCATTGGCTGGGCAAGCGTTAATACGCTTAATTCTTCAACCATTAATACATGGATTGGCGAAGAGGTGAGGGTATTAGGCAGCGAGTTTTCAATCACCCGTCTTGGTAAATTTAATGATAGTGAATTTGATGCAACATTTTCATTGTCGGCGTTCGTTAATAATGACCCAACGGGGGCGTTGCTTGCATGGCACGGTTGGTCATTAGGCAACCAGCAAACGCTATGGACTCAATCGCGAGAAATTGCCCCTTTTATGGCGCATCAACCCGGTGGTGACATTGCAGCGCAGGCGCAAAAAAGTGATCCATTTTTAGAAGTCGATAATCGTGTTGGCTATCACGCGATGGTTGAGCTTAAAAAAGCGAAGAAAGGCCATGTGGCGGTTGGGTTTTATAATAATCGTGGTCGTCCTTATATTGTAAAAAATGGCCAATATGCATGGCAAACGCGATTTGCGCACGCACAAGCGGTTTATCATTTTGATAAAACACTGCAGTTGAGTGCTCAGGTGCTAAGTGGCGATACGCTGATGCAACATCCAACACGTACTGATGCGGTTAATAATGATTATCATAGTGCGTACGTGGCTTTATCTAAACGTGTCGCGAAACATCGTTTTACAGGGCGAATTGAAAGTTTTGGCATTGAAGATAATGATACGACCTATGGTGATAACAACGATGAACATGGCACCGCGCTTACGTTAAGTTATCAATATCGCTTATCCAAAGGGTGGTTTTTAGGATCGGAATTCAACGTAGTTGATAGTTACCGACCATCACGGTGGTATGCTGGAGAGCCGCGAAAGCTTAAAGAGCAGCAGCTACAGCTATCAGCGCGTTATTTTTTTCAACACAAATAGCGAAGATAAAATACATTTATTAAAAAAGGGGCTGACGGTTAATCGTCAGTCCCTTTTTAACATCAGTAGGATCAATTATGCATGTCGTGCTGTGAATTAGAAACGATAGTTTAAGTTAACAACCACTTCACGTCCTGGCTGAGAATAACGTGCAATACCTTGGCTTACACCAGTGTCTTCGTCAAGATCTACACCGCCAAAGAAACCACCGCTACCAACACGAACGTGGCGCAGTGAATTCCATAAGCTGTAGTTTTCATCAAAGGCGTTGTAAATACCACCACGTACCGTTAGATCGTCAGTAATGCGATAGAAGGCTGTAAGGTCAACAACAGTCGCGCTGTCTGAGTAGAAAATCGCAGGGTAGCTGTCATCGCGTTCCTTTTTATCAATGAATCGTGCGATTGCACTTAGGCCCCAGTCACTATTGTGCGATAGGTAATCTAGGCCAACGACGGCGGTGTCAGGAGAAATACTGTCAAGTTTATCGCCTTTTCTTTCGCCATCGTCATATTCACCTTCAGCATGGGAGTAGCTAACTCGTAAATCTAGCTGTGGGCTGATATGCCATTGTCCTTCAATTTCAAATCCGCTAACGGTCGCTTCACCTGCGTTGACTGGTTTTGTCCATTCATCACCTGTCACTGAGCCAACAGTGTAACAAGCATCGGAAACGACAGCAGCGTTACATGACGGAATAAACCAATTTAAACTTGCGGTTGTAAGTGGAGTCGCGAATGTATTGCTCTGTATTTCGTCAATGATTAGGTTATCGTAACTTGAATTAAATGCGGTCACGGCAATGTCAAAACGCTCACTGCTATATTGATAAGTAAACTCTAAGTTGATTGCTTTTTCTGACTCAAGATCAGGGTTAGTTATTGCATCTAGGTCTGTTTCTGTTCTACCAGACGGTTGGTAGCTAACATTACCCGTAACGGGATCAACTTGACGTGCTACATCGGCAAATTCACCTGTCCCATTTGCATTCAAGAAAAGTTGCTGTGTCGTTGGTGCTTTAAACCCGCTGCTAATACTTGAAGTAATACTATGGTTTTCATCAAATTGATAAGTCGCGCCAAGCTGTGCTGTTAGTGCACTAAAGTCAGCACTGGCTACTGCTGTACCAGTTGTATCAGTAAAGGTGGCATCAACTTTAGGATCGTAACTTGTTTTATCCCAACGAGCGCCTGCGCTTAAACTAAGTTGGTTTGACAGACTAATAGAATCTTGCAAGTACAATGTCGTCGTAGTTGATTTAGTTTTAGGGATCCAAGAAGGGTCAATAATAGGATAACCGTCGCGTAAACCGCTGTCTTTAGAGACATCATTGTAACGAATGTCTTGTAAGCTGTTTTCTACGTCAGATGAAATTCGCGCTAATCCATACACCACGTTGTGCGTGGTGTTGCCATTGGCAATGACTTTCGAAAAATCAGCACTAATGTTCGTCATGTCTTGTTGGTAATTACGATCTTCAACACGTAAATAGGTGGCGCCACGGCTCGTGTAATCGAAGGAGGTTACGCCGCTGGTAAATACTTCTTGGCTATTTAATTTAACGTCTAATTCATCAAATGCAGCGTTATTGGCCTGCCAATTAAACGTTACGCCGATGCGCTCACGTGTCGAGTCATCATCAAATCGAAAAGCGCTATAGGTTGTTGATTCACGTGATAATGATTGCCCTTGGCTATTCTTGTCGTAATCTTCAAATACCAGACCAATATTCATGGCATCGTTTAATTGATAGTTTAGTTTCAATAAAACGTTAGTTTGTGATTTATCAAGTGGATCTGAGATCCCACGTGCATTACCTAACGTATCTAACCCATCAGAGTGTGCCTTAGTTTCATTACCTTCACGGGATGTGAAAATAGCGAGGGCTTCAAAATCGCCAAATCGTTTGGCCAAGCTAACACTAACAAGTTGTTCATCACTTCGGCCATCAAAACCAAGTTTAATATTGCCATTGAACGCGTCAGCGTCATTTGACAAAAAGTCCTTCGCGTCTTTAGTCACGTACATTACCGCGCCGCCTAAAGCGCCGCTACCAGCGGTAACTGAATTTGCACCTTTTACTATGGTAACTGTTTTCATGCTTTCTGGCTCAACACCATTACGTGTTGAGCTAAACATGCCGTAGCGGCTAAAGCTTGGTGGATTTAAGCTTTCACCTTGCGATAAACCATCGACAGTGATGGCGACGGCGTCACCTTCCATACCGCGAATATTAAAACCATTTGCACCAAAGCGGTTACCCGTATTTGCGACATCGACACCCGCTATATAGCGAGTTGCATCAAAGATATCACCTTGCATTTCTCTGTCAATGTCAGCGCTCGTAATGGTTTTCTTCTTAGTTGACACTGCTTTAGACTTATCATCTTTAACTGTTGTTTTTTGTAATTCATTGTTGGCGAATGCAGGTTGAGCAATCAATAGACTGACGGCAGCCGCGAGTAGCGTAGGTGTAGTTTTGAACATAGTATAATACCTTTAATGTTAAATATCGTGCGAATGGTTCGTATTTCGTTATTTGTGGAGTAATTCCAAAAGTTAATCAGCGCGCCATGCTTTTAGGCAGGGCGCATCTGTTGTCAATTGCGTTAACGACATCGAGAACAGGTAAATTTATTAGTTAATGGTGATAACCGTTTTTCCAATCTCGCCGGAGTCGTTAAGGATTATCCTGTCTCTTATACACATCTGACGCTGCCGACGAAG
>CAJXRU010000057.1 GCA_913060565.1 uncultured Gammaproteobacteria bacterium
ATCCTCTTCGTCGGCAGCGTCAGATGTGTATAAGAGACAGGTTTATTGATGCTGGGATTGATGGACGCCGCCTTTAACGCAGCCTTTCAACCATTTAGAGCATTGGTGGCTGACATGGTACCAGAAGAACAGCGTAATCAAGGGTTTGCCATTCAATCGTTGCTGATTAACATTGGCGCTGTGGTCGGCTCAATTCTTCCATTTGTTTTAACTAATGTCTTGATGATGAGCAATGAAGCTAATTTAGGTGAAGTGGCAGAAACTGTTGCATGGTCATTTTATTTAGGCGCTGCCATTATGGTGGGTTCAGTAGCGTGGACGGTCTTCAAAACACGTGAATATGATCCTGAGACCTACCGCCGCTACAACGATATTAGTGAAGATCCTGTAGAGGCAGAAAGTAAGACATTTATTCAGAGTTTAAAAGGGTTTTTCGCGTTAGTATCTTCGATGCCAAAGACGATGAAACAACTGGCATTGGTGCAGTTTTTCTCATGGCTTCCAATGTTTTTGATGTGGGTTTATATCTTTGCTGCCGTGACGCAAACCGCTTGGGGGGTTGATCCTATTTGGTTTGATCCTGACCATATTAAATCGGTTGGTGAGGTGCCACAAGAAATCACTAAAGCTCGTGGTGAAGCAGGGGATTGGATTGGTATTTTATATGCTGCTATGTATGTTGCCGCTGCCCTTTACTCTGCTGTAATGGGGAAATTAGCGAATCTATTTGGCCGAAAAATAGTGTATGCCTTTGGGCTGTTTGTCGGTGGTGTTGGCTTTGTGTCACTAGGATTATTCAACGATCCAACTCCCGCTGCTCTAGATTTGATTATTACGCAAGTGACTGTGCCACAAGGGGCCGTTGATATGCTCATTCCAATGCTGGGTGTTGGCGTTGCATGGGCTACATTACTAGCGATGCCATACACTATATTATCTGGTTCATTACCTGCTCAAAAGACAGGTATTTATATGGGGATTTTTAACTTTACAGTTGCTGGTCCGCAGATTGTTTGTGGTTTTTTAGCAGGGCCAATTCTACTGTATTGGTTTGATAATCACGCGATAAGCATGATGTGGATGGCTGGTGGCTCTTTGATTTTGGGAGCCTTGGCGGTGTTCGCTGTCAAAGAATCGAACGCCCAGTAGTTGGCAGATTGAATCGTTAGTTATTGTAAAAATAATTAAAACTATCAAGAGCACGCAGACTTGATAGTTTTAAGACATTATTCTCTATCAATTATTTACGTTTAACTGGGATCCACCACCGTAGTCGCATTTCTCCCATTGGCTTAAAAGGAATAGGGAAGTACGCCACAATATCAGGTTTATTGCCGTCTCTTTCGTAACCTGTCGCAGCGAACCATTCACCATAGATATATCGGTTTGTTTTCATCGACGTCTTGTACGTACATTCAAATTCGGCATAGGTAGCCATTGGCACCGTGTGAGTTTCGAACTTGCTTGAATCGTCTTCATTAGTGGCTTCAATGCCTAATACATCAATGAATTCGTCTCGCTTCCCTTGTGCTGTTGGAAAATATGCAGAGAGTAATGGGGCGTTAGTAATCGCACGTGGCTGACCGTTGTTTAGCTGATACAGAGCGGCATAGTTGTCTGAATTGACATACTCTTTCCAAAACTTAGGTCCTTCCTTGGCGAAGTTGTCAAATTCAAATCGTTTACTGCTACCGATGATGTTAAATTCTGGCACTTCAATTATTCTGTAGTCCATGCTTTTTTCTACCTCATTGTTGATAGTGAAAAAGACTCTTTTATATGACGCAAGCGACTGACCACTTTTACGTGCTTTACTCGGGTTTATACCGTGAACATTTCGAAAAGCACGTGTAAAAGCATTAGGTGATTCATATCCGAACTTGAACGCGATATCGACAATACTGCTATCTGTATTAATCAATTGAGCTGCGGCAACCGTTAGCTTTCTGCGCCGAATATACTCCGCACAGGTAATGTTGAAATTAGCAAAAAATACCCGATGAAAGTGATATTTTGAGCAATATGCTTGTTTAGCCACTTCCTCAAGAGGTAAAGGGTTATTCAAGTTTTTCTCAATGTACTCAATGGCTACATTCATTCGTTGTGACAACGTCATATTATTTCGTCTTATGTAAAGTCTTCATGGTATTTAAGCACCGCTGCTGCGTCTCACCTTTTCTTGCTCTGTTCGACATAAAAACAACATAAAATTTGAACACTTTTGTCACATTGGCTTTTTAAAGTAATCGCAAAAGATTACTTACGCCGATGAGTTTTAGGAGTGTGTCATGTTTTCAGTTGAACAAGTTATTAAACAAAACTATCCACAGTTAGAGCAATCGTCAATGAAGGCTTCATTGACTCGATTTGTATTGCGAGATTTATTACATGAAAAAGATTTTATTGATTTCTCTCACCGGTATCCACATTTAACCGGGCTTGATTTTGTTGAGCAAGTTTTAACGTACTTTGAATTTACCTATTCGGTACGTGATACTGAACTCGAGCGAATTCCGACGACAGGGCGCTGTGTGATCGTTGCAAATCACCCTATTGGTTCTCTCGACGGGTTGGCGTTGATTAAACTGGTGAGTGAGGTGCGTAAAGACTTTAAAGTTGTGGCCAATCAATTATTAATGGCTGTTGAGCCACTGCACGACATGCTGATCCCTGTCAATAACATGCAAGGTGGTACCGCGAAGACTAATATAAATCGCATGCATAAGGTGCTGCAAGATGAAGGTGTAATCATCATGTTTCCACGTGGTGAAGTGTCTAGGTTAGGGCCAAGAGGCGTTAAAGATGGCGAATGGCACAGCGGTTTTCTTCGTTTGGCTAATGCTATGAAATCACCGATCTTACCGATATATGTTAATGGTAAAAATTCACCACTGTTTTACAGTCTATCGATGATTTATAAGCCGTTATCGACATTATTTTTAGTCAAAGAAATGTTCAAACAACGGTCAAAAAATTTACCAATGCGTATTGGTAACTTAATCCCGTTTGAAAGCTACGGCTCATTACCAATCAACCTCAAAGAAAAAGTGCGCTTGTTCCGTCGCCATTTATATCAATTAGCCAAAGACAAAAAACCGTTATTTAAAACACAAACAGCCATTGCACATCCTGAGCCTAAGATCGAACTTAAGCAGGCGGTTTCAGCGTGTGAACATATTGGCCAAACACAAGACAACAAGCAGATATATTTATATAAACACCATGGCAGCTCACCAATCATGCGCGAAATTGGCCGTTTGCGGGAAATTGCGTTTCGTGCGGTCGGTGAGGGCAGTGGCAATAGGCGGGATGTTGACCCATATGACCGTTATTACGAGCATCTAATTTTATGGGATGTTGACGATCTAGAGATTGTTGGTGCATATCGCCTTGCCAATACCAAGCGCACCTTAGAAGCAGAGAAGTCTCTTTATACCGAGTCGCTCTTTGATTACAGCGAGCAAATGACGCCGTATTTCGAGCGTGGTTTGGAGCTTGGCCGCAGTTTCGTGCAGCCAAAGTATTGGGGAAAACGCAGTCTCGATTATTTGTGGTACGGCATTGGTGCTTATCTCAATAAGCATCCCGAAATACGTTATTTGTTTGGGCCAGTTACCTTGAGTAATGCGATGCCGAAGGCGGCGAAAGATCTATTGGTGTTTTTCTACAAATTACATTTTTCAAATGAAGATGTGCAATTAGTTAGCTCGAAACTGCCATATCATTTACCACAAGACTTTTGCGATGCAGTGCAACTGCAAATCACTGGCGAAGACTATAAAGCCGACTTTGTTATCGTCAAAAACATGCTGGCCAATATGGAATGTCAAATCCCAACCTTATACAAACAATACAGTGAGCTGTGTGAGCCGGGCGGGGCGCAGTTCTTAGATTTTAATATCGATCCTGACTTTTCCGATTGTGTCGATGGTTTAGTACTGGTGGATACACATCTAATAAAAGCGAAGAAGCGCCTGCGCTACTTAGGAAACAACGACATTAATTCCACCGTGTAACTAATTTCTCTTTCTGCAACCCTCTTTTAAATAAGAGTATTTCTGCAAACCGCGATTTGTCTTGAATCGCGGTTTTCTTATTTGGGTGAAGGAATGATTATTGCCACACTAATTTATCCCACTTTGCATTGCCCCAATCAGTGGTATTTTCAATGACAATATCGACATTGGCGACTTCTTCTTTTACGGTATTTAGATCTGCATTTTTGTTTGTTAAATCAACACCGTTATCATTAATCGCGTCAGCTATTTGTTCGGCTGTATTGCTAATGGCGGCTAAGAGCTCTTCGGAGGATAATTGCTGGGCGTCAGGAGAGGTGACGACACGAATCAAATCTTGCAGTAGATTTTCAACCACGTTCTGAGAAATAGCTTCGATATCACTTTGTTCGATATCTTCTTGTTGTATCGCAGCATCAGCAATAATCTCTAACATGCCTGAGGCCGTAGCCGCTTTTTCTTCATCATCGAGTCCTTCTGTTTGAGCAACATCGTTAATTACTGTTTCTGCTGTTTGCTGAAATACCTTAACGTCGGTTAGCTGATTAGTGACCGCAGCAGGTGTGTTATCAACGTCAAATACATCTTCTAGGTTAACGCTATCGCCTTCAATCATTGCGATGTTACTTGCCACCGACACGACAAACTCAGGTGATGCTAACAAGGTTGTCTCTGATTTAACGGTGTTATCGATTAAGTCAGCAACATCTTGCCCGACAGCTGCTTGGGCGATGCTATCAAGCAATACATCGGCGGCTGAGGCTTGAGTCGAAAAGTCGTTAGTTGATGTTTTAGCGACGAAGGGGGCAGTGGAAAATGCGCCAAAGTCGGCACCTTCACCTAACAATGATTCAACAACCTCTTGTCCTGCCGCTTCAACATCGCCAGTGGTTAATTCATCGAGACTACTATTTTGTAATAGGCTATCGGTTACATAGTTGGTGACGGGATTGATGTTAGCGACTGTAGCGTCGCTGTCATCAACGATGGTTGATAGTGTTTCACCATCGCTATTTGTAACCGCAATGCGTATAGGTGATGGTAAAGTACCGCTAAATTGCAAAACGAAATTTCCCGAAGCATCAGTCGTCGCCGTTGCGTCCAGCTTATTGTCATTGCCATCAAAGACTTCAATGATTCCATCTGGGATAGCCACACCAATCGCGGCAGTGCCTGACAATTTGACTGTTGGTTGAGGACACGTTGAGGTAACTTCGCATCCAACAACAGGCTTATTAGAGTCTTCGTTATGACATCCGATAATGGCATGTGCAAGTCCTAAAACGAGTAATAATCTGAGCGTTTTCATGCTATTCCCCTGGGAAGTTAGTTGTTAAATGATGCTCGATTAATGAACTCCAAACACCGTTGTCGACACAATTTGTTGAATGATCTACGACAGGCGTCTCGCCGCTATAGTCGACTTTGTTCCAGCCGTTCATATCCAGAGAAGATATGCCGCCACAATTAAATTTTGAGGGAGAAATAGTGCTGTTGCCCTCTGCTTTAGAGTTAAATAAGTTAATGCCATTTTCGACGTTGGGTTCACTGTCATAAATACTCAAACTTGAATGTCCCAGTTCGATAAGATCAGTAACGTCAGAATTGCTCAATACTAAATACGAATTTTGAAAGGCTTTTACCGTCTGGCCTGTAGAGTTGTTCAACTCGATGAGTGAAGACAATCCAGATTCAATGATGTCAAAGTTAACGTGGTTAAAGTTCAACTGTGAACGATACAGTTGGGTGTCATTGATAAATGCTGAACTACTTTCATCTTTCCCCAAGTTTATCGCTGATTCGTATACCGATAGTTTTGGCGTATTGAGATTATGTAAGCCTCCTGCGCTGTTACCACCAAACGATATTTCTATTGAAAAATTTGTCGTATTCCAAATCTCGACATTTGATTGATGTGCATTAAATTGTGTGCCAGTAATATTTTTGACATTGAAATTACTTTGCGAAATATGGGTATTACCGCCAATATCAGCTGTTTCATAAACCTTCAAGTCACCGCTGTTGATATTTAGCTCGTCAGTCGTCGTAAGATTCATAATTTCCATTGACGCGTTATGTTCAATCAGAACCTTGCCTGTTGCTGTTATATCACTATAACCTTGCCAGTTAGAACCGCTGCTAAGAGATATGGCATTTTCGTTGATACCTTGTACGGTAAGATTACTCTGGTCGTTGACTGAAGAACCTATAGTGACAATGATTCCGTGGTCTGCTCCTTGAATATTATTTTCTCCAAGCAGTCTAACTACGCCGTTGTTTTTGGCGAGAATTCCAATATTTGCGCCTTCCTCAATTGTCAGATTTGATAAGTACGCCTGCGCTCCTTCTTGAATCATCACCGCGATATTGGCGTTACCACTGATGGTGACGTTAGTTAAACCGCCATGACTATTTCGGCTATATAAGACCGTTAAGCTATTACTGCCTGTTGATTTGATATCAAGATCTGAAATGTAAAGTCCGCCGCCGAATCCACTATAAAGAGAGGATTTATTGGTAACGTCATTAGTAATAATTGACGCTCTATTGTCAGGATCCTTAGAATAGATACTAAGTACTTGGCTACCAACAATAATACTTCCAGCTTCTTCATTTCCTCTAACAGGTTGAATGTCACCATAACACTCACCAGTTAATTGATAGCTGACATTGGTATAAATTAAATTCTCATGATAAGCGGCGATGAGCGCTGCTGAATCGCTGGTGCAGTCAACGTCGACAGTTACTTGGCCATTATTGATATTGTAGAGCGGCGAGGGCTGATAGTTTGATTCAATATTGGCGATTGTGTCTAAGGCGCTGGTTAAGTCTGCTTCAGAGGGGAGCGCTGCAACATTACTTACCAAGGTTGTCACACTACTGTTTATACCATCGACTACTGATTCAAGTTCGGTTAACGCGGTTGTATTCCCGCCAATTGCACTGGAATTCGCTGCAATGATGTCGCTGTTTGCTAAAATTGAGGCGGCGTTGGCACTGACATTAGTATTGAAGGTCACTATGGAATCGAAGTTCGCTTTAGCCTGAGTTAATGCATCTTCAATTAACGCGATATTACTTGCAATAGCCGTTTGGTTTCCTTTAGCCAGCGTATCGTTTGCGGTTATTAATGGGGTCAAGTTTGCAATAGAAAGAGCATTCGCATCTGCTTTAGCTTCTGTGTGTGCAAAGTTTTCGTTGACTTGCGCTGCTTTGGCGGCAGTTCCTGTCACGAATTTGTTCGGCACTTCTGCTAGAGCGAGTGTTGGTAATAAAGCCAAGAAAATTATATTGTATTTCATACATCCTCACATAATTATTAGAAACAAACTGGTCGAATATTGACCGCATTTATTTACCAGTGTGTTTGGCTTTTAAAAACTCTCACTTACACAAATAATAATAATTATGTTGAGTTATAATTTTTTAGAAGCCACCTTTAAAAGCACAATAATTCAAAGTGTTAGCATGAATCATTGTGATATTTTATTTTTTGGATTTAGAGGTTTTCATTCTCTTAAATGTTCAGAAAATTTAATGTAATTTAAATTTAGGATGGAGACATCACCTATATGGGTGAACATAATGATTTAAGTTGTTAAAAGGTAAATCGGAAAGTAGACATCAAAGAGAGCCATTGAAAACGGTCTCTTGAATGCAGTTAGAAGTGGTGTCAGCAGCCGTGTTTGCTATTCCATCAGTGCAGAGAGAATGCTGCTAATTAGTTGACCTTGTCTATTAAAATTAGTTTTTTGGAAAATGTGCTTGAGGTGGGAGCGGAGTGTTTCTGCTGATCTAAAACGTATTTCTGAAATTTCTTTAATGCTTAATCCATCGAGTAAATCTCTGCATAAACTTGCTTCAGCCATGTTGAGTGAAAAATAATCCGCAATCTTTTCTTTGCTGGGCAACTTACGTAAGTCAGGATCATAAAATGTGACTAATGCACCTCCCTTTCCTTGTTCATTG
Source organism: uncultured Gammaproteobacteria bacterium (assembly GCA_913060565.1). Classification (GTDB taxonomy): domain Bacteria; phylum Pseudomonadota; class Gammaproteobacteria; order Enterobacterales; family Psychrobiaceae; genus Psychrobium. The sequence continues at coordinate 7,986 of CAJXRU010000057.1, forward strand.
TTTTTGATAGGAGTGATGCAAAGTATTTGATTTCATTTCCTGAAGCGCGTCAAAGCAAGTAGAAAAATTTCTCAACTGATCTTTTACGGCAAGATTCAATACAGTATCTCGCTCGAGCATTCCATTTTTACGAAATTTGCTAGTGAAATCTTCTGGTAAGCCTATTTGCCAAATATATCTTATTGCGATGGGACTTCGTTGCAGACCTGTCAAAATACAAGCTGACGCGCCAATTGACTTACCAAGTACTTGTAAAAAAGTATGAAAACCATCTTTGTCGGTTAACGATGCATATAGTTTATGGATTAGTTCTGATTCATTGTCAAAAGGAGTTAACTTGGAAAGTGTATTCATTAAAAGTTGCCGCCATAAAATTAATTATTTTGTACTACAGAATTTTGAACGTGTTTTGATTATTGCATCTATACAGATTTTTGCGAATTTTATTGATTAGTGGTCTTTAAATCGTCAGTTATTTACGTTAATATTTTGCTTGTTAGTGACTGCGGGTCACGAAGTGACTGAGGGTCTAAATATGACTGGCGGTTTTTATTTTAAATTAGTCGAGCGATGTTATGCCTGAATCAAGAAAAGAACGTGAATTTAAATTACGTGAAAAGGATATTCTAAGCGCAGCAACAACACTGTTTTTACGTAACGGATTAGATAGCGTGACTGTCGCTGATATTGCTAAAGCAACCGATATTGGTAAAGGAACTATCTACAAGCATTTTACGAGTAAAGATGCTGTTTTGGCGCAACTTGCCAATAACTTTTCATACGATGTATTACAAAAAGTTAAGAGCATTGACAGTACACTTCCAGCAAAAGAACAAATGCGTGAAATGCTAGAGTTGTGCTTTATGGCTCATGTCGAAGAGCCGTTAATGAGCGAAATTTCAAGACGTTATCATCAAGCAAGCTTCTTTGAGAGATTACCCGAAGAAACAAAAACACATTGCTTAGCCATTGAAGGAGAATATTTTGTTATTTTGCAAAACATTTTCAGCAAGGGTATCGACAATAACGAATTACCAAACGCATCAATCGATGAATTACTTCTCGGAGCACACGCCACATTTACTGGCGCGCTTGAAATGCTCCACAGCAAACAATTTCACTGTTTTAGTGACTCTCCTTCGATTTCACAAGAACGGTTTATCAAAATTATTATCAATTACACAATGACGGGATTATTTGGTCAGTCAATGGCTGGCGATATTAATACGTCTGGAGAATCACATGAATAAGTCAATAATGTTGGCGTCAGGGCTTACTGGGCTATTAATTATCTGGATGTTATCAGGTAGCAATGATGCGCCAGCCGTAGAAAAAGTATCGCAAAGTAGCGAGAGCGAAAAGCTAATGAGCGTGGTTGTTAAACCATCTGAATCTCAGCTAGTCGCCAAAAAGATTACCGTACAAGGCCAAGTTGAGCCTAACCGCGTATTGTCATTAAAGACAGAGGTTGATGGCAAGGTAATCGCTTTGCCGATTGAGCTAGGCAGCCGTATTAAAAAAGGCGATGTGTTGGCAAAAATCTCACTCAAAACACGAATTGCTCAGCGTGAACAAGCGGTGGCTAATGTGGCTTATCAAACCCAAGAGCTTGCGGCGACCAAGAAATTATTTGATAGAAAGCTAGAATCAGGTAGCCGTTTGAGTTTGCAACAAGCCAATTTGGCAGCAGCTAAAGCATCGTTACAACAAATCGATTATGACATTAAAAACTCAACCATTAGTGCGCCCTTTGATGGTGTATATGATCGCCGCTACGTTGAGTTGGGTGATTACCTTGATAAAGGCCAACAAGTTGTATCACTCGTTGATGATTTAAAACTGAAAATTACGGCCATGGTGCCTCAGCAGCAAGTCGATGGTTTGGTATTGGGACAAGAGGTTACCGCAAGCCTAATTAACGGCGAAGCCATTACTGGTGCATTGTCATTTATTTCTGCAACCGCTGATGAAAACACCCGTAGCTATCGCATCGAAGTGTTGGTGAACAATAACGATCATCGCCGTCTTGTTGGCATGACAGCATCGTTAGATATTCCCGTAAAAGAAGTTGAAGGGCACTTAGTTAGCGCCTCTTCAATTAGTCTTGATAATCAAGGTCGTTTACAAGTTAAAGCGGTTGATGAAAACAATGAAGTTATCGCTTATCCAGTCACTATTGTGCGCACAGACAGCGATAAAGTGTGGTTGTCAGGTTTACCTGCTCACGTGTCATTAATTACCCTAGGTCAAGATTTTGTGATCGCTGGTCAGACTGTACAAGTGAGCCAAGGCTAGTTTAGCTGGCGAGGAGATTTATTATGATTAACGCATTAATTAATGCGGCAGTTGATCGCACAAGAACCACCATGATGATCTTGGTATTCTTGTTCATTAGCGGACTGATTGCCTTTAATACGATTCCAAAAGAATCACAGCCCGATGTGGCTATACCGATTATCTATGTGTCGATGACTTATGACGGTATTTCGCCAGAAGATGGTGAGCGCTTGCTAGTGCGCCCGATGGAGAAAGAACTTAAGTCTATCGAAGGTATCAAAGAAATGCGTGCGGTATCTGGTGAAGGCCATGCGTCGGTAACGCTTGAGTTTGATGCGGGATTTGATGCCGACCAAGCTTTGCTTGATGTGCGCGAAAAGGTCGACGCTGCCAAAAGTAAACTACCCGCAGAAACCGATGAACCACAAATTCATGAAGTAAATGTTGCACTGTTCCCAGTGCTTAGTTTAGCGCTGTCTGGCGATGTGCCAGAGCGTGTTGTGCGACGAATTGCTCGTGACTTAAAAGACAACATCGAAGGATTATCTGGGGTTCTAGAAGTTGATATTGGCGGCGATCGCGAAGAGTTGATGGAAGTTATAGTCGACCCACAAGCGCTTGAAAGCTACAACATCGATTACTATGAGTTACTGCGTACCATCGATTTTAACAACCGTCTTGTTGCCGCTGGCGCTATTGATACTGACAATGGTCGTCAGGTGCTAAAAGTACCGGGTGTTATCGATAACGTTGAAGACATGCTGAACATGCCAGTGAAAGTGGTTGGCGATCAAGTCGTGACATTCCAAGATATTGCGAGTGTGCGTTCTACGTTTAAAGATCCTGAAGGATTTGCGCGTGTTGGCGGTAAGCCAGCGATGGTATTGGAAGTTAAAAAGAAAGTTGGCGCTAATATCATTGAAACGATTGAAGAAGTTCAAGCGTTGGTAACCGAACATCAAAAATTATGGCCACAAGGCTTAGAGCATAGCTACATCATGGATCAATCAACGCAGGTAAAAACCATGCTTGATGATCTATTAAATAATGTCATGACGGGTATCGTACTGGTTATGATCATTATTTTGGGCGCGATGGGTCTACGTTCATCATTGCTTGTTGGTTTGGCTATACCCGGTTCATTCTTGGCGGGCATTTTAGTGTTAAACATGATTGGTTTTACACTTAATATCGTGGTGCTCTTTAGTCTAATTTTGGTTGTGGGTATGTTAGTTGATGGCGCTATCGTTGTGATAGAGCTTGCCGACAGACGAATGAAACAAGGGATATCGCCAAAGGAGTCGTTTGCCTATGCAGCGCGCCGTATGGCATGGCCTGTGATTGCTGCTACATTAACGACGCTGGTGGTATTTATGCCATTAGTATTTTGGCCGGGTGTTGTTGGTCAGTTCATGAAATATCTGCCAATCACTGTGTTGTTTTGTTTAACGGCATCACTATTAATGGCCTTGGTGTTTATGCCGGTGCTTGGCGGCGTTATCAGCCGCTCTAAAGGCGTGCAGTCGGTGGCGGATGAAGATGAATTACCCGAAACCCCGTTTAACAAAAGCTATCGTTCGGTATTAGCTAAACTACTCAATCATCCGGGGAAAACGTTAGGGGCGACGCTGTTACTAATTGTTGCTACTTACATGGCGTATTTCCAGTTAGGTAAGGGGGTTGAGTTTTTCCCTTCAACTGAACCTGAATCTGCCTTAGTAAATATTCATGCGCGTGGTGATTTATCGATTGCTGAAAAAGACGCGTTGTTATTCCAAGTTGAGCGCCGCTTACTTAATTTTAAAGAACTAAAATCAGTGTATGGTCGTAGCTTTAACAAACCAGGTGGTGAAACGGCAGAAGATGTTATTGGTACGATTCAATTTCAATTTGTTGATTGGCAAGAGCGCCGTCCAGCGCAAGAAATTTTGCAGAACATGCGTGATGTGACAAAAGACATCGCTGGCGTGCAGCTAGAGTTTAAAAAGGCTGACGATGGCCCTGTGCAAGGCAAACCATTTAAGTTATTGGTGAGTGGTTTGGATAATAAAAATATCTACGCGACGGTCGCTAAAATTCGTCAAACCATGGAAGAAATGGGCGGATTTGAAGCCATTGAAGATAATCGTCCATTACCAGGTATCGAATGGCGCTTAAACGTTAACCGTGAAGAAGCAGGTCGTTATGGCGCTAACATTAGTGTTATTGGCAATGCCGTGCAAATGGTGACTAACGGTATTAAAGCGGCAGAGTTTCGTCCTGACACATCCGATGATGAAGTTGATATTCGTATTAGGTTTCCACGTGAACAACGTAGTTTAGATCAATTACTACAGCTGAAAATCAACACTGTTCAAGGGCTAGTACCACTGTCTAACTTTGTAACACTAGAGCCAGCGAATAAAACGAGTACGGTGAACCGTGTTGATAGTCGCCGTGTTGTGACTATTCAGGCTGAACCTGCGCCGGGTTACCTGCTTAATGATTTAGTTATTCAAATGGGCGAAAAGCTTAAAGCAGAGCAATTCCCATTAGATATTCGCTTTAAGTTTAAAGGTGAGCAAGAGCAACAAGAAGAAACGGGGGCCTTCTTAGGTTCGGCGTTCTTAATTGCTATCTTTTTAATGGCGCTTATTTTGGTAACCCAATTTAACAGCTTCTACCAAACAGCTTTAGTCTTGTCGGCGATTGTGTTTTCAACGGCAGGTGTATTGCTTGGTTTATTAGTGACAGGGCAAACCTTTGGTATCGTGATGGTGGGAGTAGGTATTATCGCGCTCGCTGGTATCGTGGTTAACAACAACATTGTCTTGATCGATTGTTACAACGATTTACGCCGCAAAGGCCATAATCCATATGATGCAGCCTTGATCACTGGTAGCTTGCGCTTACGTCCGGTATTGCTAACGGCAGTAACAACAGTTCTGGGCTTAATGCCGATGGTATTAGCAATGAACATTGATTTAATGGGCCGTAATATCAGTTTTGGCGCACCATCGACCCAATGGTGGACTCAGCTTTCAAGTGCTATTGCTGGTGGCTTGAGTTTTGCGACGTTATTAACGCTGTTTTTAACACCTTGCTTGCTCATTATTGGTGACAAATTAAGTAAAGGACGTCATTACCGTCAGGCGGTGGTAAATAATTCTCAAAAAAATATGAGTGAACCAGTCATTACCGCGACCGATGTTGCAAAGTGATAACATTCGCTAAATATCAGTGATGTATTAGCATTGTGTTGACAAAAGTTCTGAAAAGCGACCTAAAGGTCGCTTTTTTATTTTTAGCCGTTTGTGGTGTTTTTACAAACTCATTACATAAGATTATAAATTATAACCTTGATACTAATGATAATGGTTTGCATTAAGTGTAAAGAAATGTAAAATGCAGCCAAATTTTTTGTAACGGACTAAGAATTAGTATTATGAAGTTTAATTATCTCGCTCTAGCAGTTTCTGCTGCATTACTTCCTCTGTCTGCTTTCGCCGCAGATAAGGCTCCTAAAAAAACTTCTGACATGGAAGTTATTCAAGTTAAAGGTAGTTACTTCAATAACTACAAAGTTGACAAAGCATCTGGCGCTATGCGCACCGATACGTCACTAATGGAAACTGCACAAGCAGTGACTGTTATTCCAGAAACTATTATTGACGAGCAACTAGCAACAACATTAGGCGAAGTCCTAAACAACGTTGCCAGCTTATCTCCGGGTTCAAAACAACGTAACCGCGAAGTATTTAGCTCACGTGGTTTCACACTAAGTTCATCTAACGGTTACTTACGTGACGGTCATCAGCATTGGTCACACTATCAACAGCCAATTGAAACACTAGAGCGTGTTGAAGTCATCAAAGGCCCATCAAGTATCTTATACGGTCAGTCTGCGCCAGGCGGTTTAGTAAACATGGTGACTAAAAAGCCAACGGATTCTCGTTTATTTGATTTGAGCTTCGATACCGACCAAAACGGTTCAACACGTTTTATGGCGGACTTTGGTGGTCAGATTGTTGAAGATCTAACGTACCGCAGTGTATTGGTAAAACAAGACGTGAAATATGATCGTGAATATGCAGACGGTTCACAACGCGAGCGTGACCGTTTCCTTGGCTCTATTTCAGTTGATTACGCCGTATCAGACGACTTAAAAGTAAATGTATACTTTGACCGCACTAACGACAAAGCTGGTCTAGACACTGGCGCATGGCTTGATAACAACGGTGACGTTATTGGTGATGACAAGACTATTTATGATTTCTCATGGGCATTCACAGACATCACTGTAGATAACCTTGGCGCTAACGTAAGCTACTTCATCAACCCACAATGGATGGTTAAGGCCGGCTACAACGAGCAAACGTTTGAACGTCAACGTTTTGAGTCAGCACCTAAGAAGCCAAGTGATTACGTGCTAGGTGATTCTTATACCTACAGAGCCTACGATCGTTTCGACGATTGGCAGTTCAAAACAGCATTTGTTGATATCACTGGTGAGTTCTCAACAGGCGACATCGAGCATCAATTACTAATTGGTGCAAACAGTCTTGATTACTACTACGGTCAATTACGTACTCGCGTTGATTACGTAAGTTACACACCGGGTCAACCTGAGCCAGTGCGCCCAGCAATCAGCTATAAAACTGATGACACACTATACAACAGCGAATACGACTATTACGGTTTTTACTTCCAAGACTTAGTAACGTTTAACGATGAATGGCAAGTAGCCTTTGGTGGCCGTTTTGATCAACAAAATCGTGAAGGCGCTGACAGTGATTCATTCGTGCCAAAGTTCGGCGTGTTATATCACCCACAAGAAGAAATGACAGTATACGTGAACTACTCAGAGAGCTTTGAGCCATCGTCAAGCGAAACGCTAAACGATGAGTCAGACATCAACCACGGAATGAAGTTAGATGCTGTAACGTCTAAGCAAGTTGAAATTGGCGGTAAATGGCAGGTTTCTGATCGCCTACTTGTTGAAACGGCTATTTTCGATATCGAAAAATCGGGAACGTTGATTTCTCAAGCATTACCAGATAATGCACAATTTGACACGGTAACGACTCAGTCTGGCTTACAACGCCATAAAGGTTTTGAACTATCAGCACAAGGTGCGGTAACTGACCGTTTATTCTTGATGGCATCAACAATGTATTTAAACGCTAAGTACGAAAAAGATGCAAAATATCAAGGTAAAACGCCAGTAGATGCGCCAAAATGGTCAGCGTCTGTATGGTCTCGTTACGAAATGTCAGATGCGTTCTCAATTAACGCTGGTGTGTTCTATCAAGGCAAGCGCTTTGCAGATACGAACAACACAGTTGAAAAAGACGCTTACGCACGTGTAAATGTTGGTGCTATTTACAGCACTGAAATTTCAGGCCAAGACGTTGATTTCCGTTTAAATATTGAAAACTTATTCGATACCGACTATCTTGCGGGCGGTGGTTTGAATAACGTAACTATCGGCAACGGCACTATGGCGCGTTTCGAAGTGAAAACATCTTTCTAATAAATAAAAATAATAAAAATTAGAGAGTTACATTAATTAAAGCCAGCGTTTTATTAAGCGCTGGTTTTTTGGGTTTTAAGATCCTGAAATTATGACAAGAGCAGAGCAGAGCAATAGCATGAGCATAAGAAAAGTACTATTTTGGTTTCATTTAATCGTTGGCTGTAGCGCCGCAATCTTCATCTTTTTGATGTCGATTACCGGTGGCTTGCTAACTTATGAGCGCCAAATGATTAAAGCAGGGCAACAAGCCGACTATCCGATTATCGCGGCAGACGCCAAGCGCCTATCGCTAACAGAGATTAAAAGCATCGCCAGTACCTATCCTGTCGAACGCAGCTTATCCATTACCTTGTTAAATGAAGATAATGCACCTGTTGTGATTCGTGATGGTCGCCGTACTTTGGCCTATTTACATCCTGTCACAGGTGAAAAACTCGCCGAGCCGGGCAAAGGGTCAACGCTATTTTGGCGCAAACTACGCGCTTTTCACCGCTGGTTAACCTTTGATGGTTCGTTTAGTGAGGGTGGCCGCTGGGTGAATGGTATCGCCAATGCAATTTTTGTATTGCTAGCTATCACAGGCGTATATCTATGGTTACCAAAACGTTTTAATCGCCGCGCCTTTAAAAAGCAGTTAACACTGCCGGGCAACTACACCAGCACCAAAGCGCGCGACTATCAATGGCACAATGTCTTTGGTATTTACCTAACGCCAGTGTTATTCGTGTTAGCGTCAACTGCGTTATTCTTCTCGTTCGACTGGCCGGGAGATGGGCTAAAGAAAGTTGTTTCAACTGAAACCGTAAGAGAGCTTGCAAAACCAACCCCATTGGAATTTTCATTAGCTGCGCAAGTTAAAAGTACTGATATACAGATAGCAGCATTGAAGTCAGCTTACCCTGATTGGCAAAGCATTCGCTTTTCAGTCGCAAAAGTGCCACAAAACGTCTCTATTTACACCGTTGATAACGGCAATGGCGGTGAGCCAACCAAGCGTCTGTCAGTCGCTGTTGATAACCTCACGGGCGAGATAGCTGATACATCTGGTTTTGATGATTATTCAACGTACCGAAAAATTCGCAACTGGGTACGCTTTGCTCATACCGGTGAATATTACGGTGTTGTTGGCCAAACAATTGCGGGCATCGCTTCTTTCTTAGCATGTTTACTTGTTTACACAGGTATTATGCTGTCATGGCGTCGCTGGAAAAATCGTAAGAAATAGAGCGCTTGGCTGCGATTTATTGATTAAAAAGAAAGTCCGCATCATGTAAATGAATGCGGACTTTTTTAGTGATAGTGTTAATTTTTAATAGGAAGCTTTTGACTGTCTTTTTTGTCTTCCCGTAGAGCACTTATAAAAATAACAAACTTCCAAGTATGTCATGCGTAAAAGCAGGTGTGTACTTGACTACTTTGAAGTGCCGATATCGATAAGTCGCTCAAATCTACTTGTAAATTGTTCCCCGAATCTTTCATCCACTTGTTTAATCTGCGCGATTGCCTGAGCAATATCGAAGTCTTCGGTTCGACCTTCAATTACTGCCAGTGCACCGTTGTGCAATGCATAAGCTAAATGAGCTGATATGGTTTCACATTGTGTTTCGTTGTCATTGCTACCAAGGTGACCACTCAGTAATAAACGCAGTTCATAAACTGCCTGAGCCAGAATTTTTAATTGAATGTCTCTATTGTCCATCGTCTCAATTCCTTAAGAAACCAATACTAGCGATGATATTTCTTTATTAGGTATTGAATACTAATGTAGCTTCATACTCATTTATATAATGCTCTACGTCATAAGCTGTCCCGGTATATGATAATTCTCCAGTAATTCGATTGACGATTATCGGAGAATTTCCACTAAGCATGTCGCAAAAGTCACCAGTTTCAACATATGCTTTACTTTGATAGAAAAACACCCAGCCCCAACTCTTTTCTATCGTCTTTTCTGGGATTACCAAGCAATCTATTGGATTGTACTTATCTACTGTTTGCTCTAACTCGGCTTCAACCAACCGTTGTGCTTCTTGTATATTCACAACTTGCAATATTATTTGTGACATGGCTAGGCTACCGATTAAGCTTTAGATTATTAACTGTTTTTACAAGCTCGTTTTTCTCGTTTTCGGATGAGTATGTCAAAATAAGTGATAGTACATAATCTTTAATTTTTATTGAATAATATTCTTGATAGATAGATGCGTTACCTATATTGAGTTGGGTAGGCATTACATCAAATGATGAACCTGATAAGGTTTTGGCAAATGTTTCTTTTGGAAATGTGTATTTTAACTGCCCCGCCTGAAGTGCCTTTTTTAGATGAAATAGATAATCAGAACCTTTTTTTATACCAGGTATTTGAACAACACGTTCAGCGGCTGCCATAATACTTGGATTAAAATCTACAGGGGCACCTTGCTCATACTTAAAAAACGCAAATAAGTTAACCGTTTGTTTTTCTGCTACTTTGATAGCTGCTCTTAAGTTCTCATCATCGCCAGCAATTAAATCACTTCCACGCTCGCTTATTTCTTTTATTGCCGCTTTACTTTGAATTGACCATCCCTTAGGTACTGGTAGAGACATATTAAAATATTCGTTTATATATGTTTCATTTTTTATTTCGCCATATCCGATTTCATCTGAATACGCACTTCCTGACCAAATTGAAAAAAAGTTAATAATTACAATTATTAAAAGAATATTTTTCATACTTAAACTCTCTAATTTCTGTGGTTGAATATAGTGCCATGTTAGGCGAAAAATTGTTGACTAAAATTGTGTTTCGAGTGAAACAGCGAACTATTTATGTTCCTTTTAAAGCCCTGTTATAAGATTGGTTCCCAAGCCCATTTTTTGTATGTTACAACAAACTCTCTAGCCTCAGGTAATGTATCAGGGTAGGGAACACTAATATAGCTATTTGAATCAATTCGTATTTTTTGAAAAACAAAACCATGTTCAGCGAGAAATTTAATTTTTTTCCATTGGGCAAAGTCAGATTTTTTAGGTGGTTTAAAGTGCCTACCTAAGTTTACCGTTGTACTTTTACAAATAGGGCACTTCATCGTTTTGGGATAATCACATGGGGGAACATCGAAATGACGCATATTAGAGGTATGGCAGATAAAACATGAATAAGACATTGAGTAGGGTGGACATTGAGTTTTTACAGCAGGTTCAGGTAAATTCCTATAACCAGCTTTTTTTCGAATTTCCATTCGAGTATGCTTATCCATGTCTGATTGAGCCTTATAACATTAGTTTTTCGTGTGCACGATAATACTGCTATCACACGTCTAAATTTAACGCTTACGTTAGTAATCTAACCTTTTATTGTCAATAGTTTAATTGATAGCGAGCGCTAAAAACTCTTTAGACGATGAAAGGAAAGGTTGTATGCAATATTAATTGTAGATTAGCGCAATTATGCATCAGCTAACCAAATTTTAATGTCTAATATGAGCTTTATGGTTTTCCTTTTTTCTTTGATATCGGTATAGCCCCTTTAGAGCGCTATATAGGCCGGCGACCATTGTAAAATCATGAGAATCATTGTCGAATTCGTCGAGTAGTAAACTTGAGTTTAAATGACGATTTCTAACGAGCGTCTGCGTTAACGAATTGTAGACATCTTGCATTTCTCCACCTTCGTTACCAATCGCCATATACAGATAGGTCGGTACTTGTTTTCTCGATTTGACATACTTTTTAGCTGCTGCCGATGTTTCTCTTTCTCCCCACCAAACAGCGGGACTAAAGGCTAAATGGCTTTGAAAAAGAGTTGGTCGTGATTGAAAACTATGAATAACTAATAAGCCAGCAAGAGAGTGACCAGCCAGAACGTTAAAATCATTGGTGCGGTAGTTTTTAGCTATCTGTGGCATTAGCTCTTTTTCTAAAAAATCTAAAAATAGATCGCCACCACCACCTTCACCAACTGGCCCTCTGGGATCTTTATTGACGGTTGGCGCAAGATCTCTGAGTCGATTATTGCTAGTGATGTTAATGATTATGTGTTCATTTGAACCGTTAGATAGATGCAATCGGTTTAACATTGCATTGACTAGCTCTCCATTCAATTCACCACCAAGCACATAGAAAACAGGATACTTTTTGGTTAGCTCTTTCTCGTAGGATAACGGCAGCGCAATAGTGATTTTAGGTGCTTTAACTAAGTACTTTGACTTAGGAGTTTTCAACTCTGTGAAATTTGAGGCATTGGCAATAGTCGATATAAGACAGAACAGTAAAGCAGTAACGATCTTCAACTTTAAATTCCTTTTTTAGAAAATTTGATTGGCAACATTAAGCAATGGTAGAGTAAAAGACAAGTATGTTTCTTTTGTTTTACAATCTGTTAGTTTGTCGTTTCTCTTTTATGAGATCGCGATTGATGAAAATTTCCATTGAAATTTCTTTCGTATATCTTTGATTTAAAAATACTTATAAAATGATGTGCAGTTGCATCTTTACGACGTGACAGTGCTTCTGATCGCTTTGTATTTAGTCTTGGTAGCAATAATAAAGGCTGGAACTGTCATTACTATTACTGTAACTGCCATTGAAGATTGCAGCCAGAACACTAATGCAAAACCAAGGGTTAAATAAAACACCAAGCCAAAAGCGAGTTTGATGATGAAAGTTTTCTGTGAATCTGACTGGGCTTTTTGATAGTGGTTAATAAAACCATAGGTAGTTGCAGTTAGTGCGGTCAGTATTGAAACAACGCTAGTGATGGTGACGATAGTACTTGGTTCCATGTAAGTTTTCTCCTTTTTAGTGATTTCGATTGAAGCTGCTTAATTTAGCCCGCAGGGCGATTTTATCTTGTTAGTCGCCTTGGTAAATTTATGGCACATATACCATGCCGATATCGATTATGTACCTGTTATCTTTTTCTATAACTTGAGCGCCAAGCACTAAATCACTACGCCCCTCACCAGCAGTCCATAGTTCTATAAGGACATCCCAGTGGCTTCCCGTCCAAATGCATATTGAAGAATCCCAAGTTTCATCTGGCAGTTGAACTAATTCTTCGCCATAATCTTGAATGTATTCTTTAATATGAATCGCTGTTTCATTCGAAACTGAAGAGACACCAATGATACCGCTAGATAAGGAATAATCCTTTTTGCAAAAGGCATCTACGATTTTTGAAAAAGCTGGCCTCCAAGCAGTAGGAATCTGCCTCTCATTTTTCTCATCTTTCTCTCCGAAATTTTCAACTTTTGTCATATCTCTATCGCCGCCTAATGCGAAGCCACGTTTAGGCTGTCTGACGCTGAAAGCGTGTAATTAATTGACTTGTTACATGTCAGTAAGCGATGAATCATGCCATACATCTTCATACTCTGCTGTAATTAAAAACCTATACCCCGGAGGAAGAGACAAATATCGCTCCACTTCAGGTAGATACTCTGCAATATGGCTTACGTGTAGCGGTTTAAAAAACTCTTCTTCATTTGATAGTTCTTCACCACACCAGATATACCAGCCACATGTACCATTCTCTGGACTATGGCGTAAACCGTTGATTGGAAGCTTACCTATTGTTTCAATGGCAATACCAAGCTTTTCCTCTTCTAGACTTGGGAAAGGTATAGCATCGAACTTTTCACATACATCCGTTTGGCTTGGCACGATATCCCCTAAGGCATGTAACGCTTTACACACGGGCGCGTGAAACGCGTCCCAGCCCCATAGGGGCTAAAGTGCTGTAACTTGCTAACCATTTTTAAGACACTCTTCTAGACGCTGCGAATAATAATGCCGCGACTTTTTATTAAGTTTTGCCCCAGCCCATGCAAGCCGCCTAACTATGCTTGGCTCTGGATTGGAGTGTAACGCTACCTCTAACGGTCCAATTTCATGTTCATTGACTAAATTTACATCTACACCATTTTCTATGAGCCATTCTACCAACGCATGATCATGATTATTTATTGCTGTTATCAGCGCCGAGCCATGCACCGGATCTTGGTAATTCATATCACCACCATCGGATACCCGCTCTTTAACAAGTTCAATATTTCTCGACCGTGCCGCGAAAATTACTTTTTGATGAATGTTGAAACTCATAGTTCAGATGGCTAACAGTAGTTTATCGTGCATGCATGATAATACCGACATAGCACGTTTAAATTTGTTACTTACGATATTAATAAAACATATAACTGTCAACTACTTAATTGATTTAAGGTACTGGTGAGTCGCTAAGATTCTTATGGGGAAAGATTGCGTTGCGGCATACATTGCAGGTCGATGTAATGTATGCCGCAGGTGGGGAAATCTAAAACGGCAGTGATTTAATACTTAGCCGCTGTTTTCCCATCAACCATGGTGTTTTTAATAAACTGACGTAGATCGTCGTTAGACAATTTTAGATCTTCTTTGCGCAAATACATCATATGGCCGCTGCGGTAGCCTTTGAATGACATGCGATCTTTCATCTTACCGCTTGGATCGAGTTGCCACAGGGTGTATTTGGCGTCGAAGTAGTTGGTCGCGCCGTCATAGTAACCTGCTTGCACCATCACATTGAGATATGGATTTTGCGCCATGGCTAAACGGAGATTTTCACCTGTGCGGTTACCAGTACGATCCCACGGATGAACGTTGCCAAACATGTTGTATTTAAGATCGGTTTTATAATCTAGTTCTTCACGCAGATAGTAATTAATTGCTGGGGTAAAGCTGTGTAACCATGAAGTGAGTTCAGCGTTGTAATCGGGGTGTGAGCCTGCGTTTTTCTTGTCGATGCCAAGGTAACGCGAATCTAAACGGCCAACTGTAAACTCTTTATCGCGCAGTAATTCTTTCCAGAAGTAGCTGGTGTTGATATCAAGGTTGTTGTCTAGCACTGCTTGTTTTGATAAACCTGAGTAGAAAGCCACTTTGGTTGCGATGGCTTGTTTATCGTCGGCGTTAATGAAGCCGCCTTTGGCGATTGCTGGCAAGTAGCTATCGATAGTAAAGGCTTCGACTTCTCTTAAGACATCGAGTAAATCACGGTGTTGCAGAGCTGGTGGCAATACTTTGTGATGCCATGCAGTAGCAGCAAAGTAAGGTAGGCGATTGGCCGTTTTTACTGGGCCATTGCGCTTGATACCGATATCAGTTGGTGAAACAAGCACTACGCCGTTGAGATACATCCATTGGCGTGATTGTAACTCTTGCGCTAACCCAGATACACGCGTTGTGCCGTAGCTTTCACCGATTAAGTACTTAGGAGAACGCCAGCGATTGTTGCGGGTAACGAAGGTGTTTATCCAATCAGCAAGATACTTAATGTCTGCATTAACGCCAAAGAACATCTTCTTTTGTTTGTCCTTGCTTGGCATCTTACCGTCTTTGTCAGGTAACACACGTGAATAGCCGGTATTTACTGGATTTACGAATACGATGTCGGCAATATCAAGAACCGAATGTGGATTAGTTTTTACGCCGTAAGGTTGTAGTGGATAACCTTCATCGTCAACGTTTAGGGTTCTAGGACCTGTGTAAGCAACATGCATCCATACCGAGGCTGAGCCGGGCCCACCGTTGAATGATATGAGTAATGGGCGCTTGGCTTTATTTTTTACACCACTGCGTTGGTAGTAGGTATAAAACAAGCTCGCTGTTGGTTCGCCGTTACTATTCCATACAGGTTGTGTACCTGTAGTGGCGGTGTACTTTACTTTGTTACCGTTGATAGTAGTTGAGTGTTTGGTGGTATTGCTGCTATCGATTTCAATCTTGCGACTGTGTTCTTTTGCAATACTGCTAAAACTAACCAGCAGCACTAGGCTCAAACTGAGCAAATAAGAAGATGTTTTCATAGAAAGTCCAAGTTATTATTATTTTGTTATGTTATCACTTGTTGCCGGAATTATGCTCAGAATTTCGCTGAGAAAGTGTGTGCAAATGTGTTTAGACTTATCTGCTATCTCGAGCAAAGTTGCAGTTAAAAATCAGAGGCTAATTTAAAAATTGTAATTTGATTAAATTGTAGTCACTATTTATTTATGGAATAACTTCAAACGGTTGGAGAATATATGGAATTATCTAAATTCAGTCAGAATACTTCGTTTGTGAAAGTTGCTGTCGTGGCTTTTTCATTACTTCTTAGTGCTTGTTCAAGTACGCCTAAAAAGTTAACTCAGGCTTTTTAGGGGACTACTCGCAACTTAAAATTGCACCCGATAATGAGAATTTACGAATTTATCAACGGGATGATTTTAAGCTTTCGAAGGTTAAAAAAATTAAAATCGTTCCTTTTGAGATTTGGCTTGAGCAAACGGCTAAAGAACCTAAT
The DNA here is from genome assembly GCA_913060565.1 of uncultured Gammaproteobacteria bacterium. GTDB lineage: Bacteria > Pseudomonadota > Gammaproteobacteria > Enterobacterales > Psychrobiaceae > Psychrobium. The sequence goes on from CAJXRU010000057.1 coordinate 24,080, forward strand.
TTACGTGTTAATACGCAGCAATTAGCCCAATTGCAGCAACATTTTTATAAAAGACTCACAAATGGCCTTGCAAAATATTATCGCTTAGTTGATAACGCTGATGATGAAACATTAATAATTTGTGGTGCATTTTCGCGAATTAAGCTGTCAAAGCCATCAATTGGAGTAACCGACTTTATTCCTGTGCGAATTGTCCTTAATACTGGTAACTCTGCTTATTTAGCTGCGACTAATCAACAAGATTTGATTAGTGAAGTATCAATTGAATCAGAGTTTTTATTAGGTGCTAATAAAGAACAAGTATTTGCGGCTGCAGCTTCAAGAGAGTTAGACGTCACTGTAACTCAAGAAAAAGAGGGAAACCTCGTTGCTGTGACTCAAGTACTAGATATCTGGGCTGATAACTTCATTAAGAAAGTTGCTGAAATACACTCGGCGGCTAGTAATAATTAATAATTAATAAGTGATAGTCGGCATTGTTTAAGTGCTACATTTCATAAGTCTTTGCTTTATCAGCTTGTTAGCTCGATTGAGTTTTTAAGTATGATAAAGCTAACTCAAGGCATTTATCTGCTGCATCCAATTCTTTCACCACAAAAGCTGAAACAATAGCGCCTTCCTTTAACAAACAAATCATATTTAACAATTCATTGTTGTTGCTTGATAAGTGCTGTTTTATTAGCTTGCGGATAGCTTGCTTGTGATGTTGGCAATACTGATTGATAGGATGTGTAGCGTCTGAAAACTCGGCACTAGAATTAATAAAAAAGCAGCCATTAAATGGCGCAAGTTCAGGTACTTGATCGTTGAACCATTGCGTTAAGGCGTTGAAAAGATTGCTAACGACTTCTTCATCACTCTCTGCCGATGCCAACTCGGCAGACAGCCAATTTAAGAACCTTTCATCGCGAGCTTGTAGCGTCGCTAGCACTAAATCATCTTTGGTCGAAAAATGACTGTAGAGGGTTTTTTTAGCAACGCCTGATACTTTCAATACTTCATTGATACCGACGTTGTTTATGCCTTGTTGATAGAACAAGGTAAGGGCAGTGTCTATTAATATTTGTCGTTTAGCGCTCATTTTCTTTATTCGATTCTTTAGAAGGCAGAGTGAATCTTGACATGAGGAGACAGAGTTGTCTACAATTGATAATGTTGGTAGACCTGTCTCTTATACACATCTGACGCTGCCGACGAAGAGGATAGTG
>CAJXRU010000058.1 GCA_913060565.1 uncultured Gammaproteobacteria bacterium
ATCTACACTATCCTCTTCGTCGGCAGCGTCAGATGTGTATAAGAGACAGACTTAACACGACAAAGGTGCGAGTAAAGAGGTTGTATTTTGATGTAAAAAAGTTCTTCATGACCAATCTTAAGTTCATTTCCATTGCACCAACATGCGGCACTAATATGTCTCTAATTCGACGTTGTATTTTAATTCTTCTGCATTTTCAGGCATTTCGCTGCGCAATTGTCGATACGCATTGCCGATGCGGTATGACAAGTAAACAGTTGTGTCTGGCCAGAATCGAGAAACGACTATAGTTGTATCTTTTGCTTCCCAAGTGTACTGCAGACGCCCTGTGTTAAGCTCGCCTTCGCGCGCAACTGGCTCACCATATTTATCAGTAATCATCTCGACGACTTTCAATGCAAAATTTGGATCGTTATAAGAGGGAAAACGGTATTCAAGTGACCCAAGATTTCCGGTTTGTAAGCTATAACCAGCAAACAATCGATCAGATCCTTCAACTAATTGAGATGATTCATAACTATCAAACCAATAGTTATCCGCCTCTCTAAGCTTTATCCCACCATTATTTTTGATTCGCGCTCGCATTGCTTGACGAGTTACTAAAGATAAAGTTGAACCATAAAGCATTAAGTTAGAGTTTGACTCATCAATTTTCTGCTGTAATACCGGTAATCGCTGCTGAGATGATAAATAACCTTGATCGGCAGCCTTGCTATGCCAAAACAGTGCTTCTTGCAGATCTAACGGCGCGCCGCGTCCCTGCTCATACAACAACCCCAAATTATATTGAGCATCAATTACACCTTGGTTTGCCGCGTCTGTATACCACTTAATAGCTAGGGCGTCTGATTGCTCAACACCTTTGCCAATAAGGTATAACCAAGCGAGATTGTTTTGCGCTGCACCGTGATTTTGGTCGGCAGCAGTACGATACCATTTCGCTGCTTGCTGGAAATTAAACTCTTGGGATTGCGTTTGTTGATAAACTGCCATTAAGTTTGACGAAAGCGGTACCTTGTCCTGTTGATACAACAAACCATAACTAAATTGTGCGCCCGCATGTCCTTGTCGAGCAGCGGACAGTAACCAACGAATTCCTTGGTCTAGATTCTTTTCAATTTGCTGGCCGGCAATATATAACTGCCCCAACTCAAACTGTGCCTTATCATAACCACGATTTGCACTTCGTTGCAGCCAGATACGCCCTTGTGTAGCGTCGTAGGGTAATCCTAAGCCATTGAGATACATCACGCCAAGATAATACTCAGCCTGTGGATTCTTTTCTTTAGCCATTGGGTACCACTCAACCAACGCTTGGGCATAACGCTTTTCGCTGTACGCCGCGAGACCTTTTTCAAAATCGCCATCTGATCCTAATGAATACAGAGGATCAAGTGATTCAAAATTAGGCATAACACCAATTAGATCATCTGGATTTGCTTGATAAAATATCTCTTCTTCTGGCGTTTCTAAATGATTTGTCTCAACAGGTTTGGCAGCACTCTCGTCACTACCCCATGGATTCAAGTTCATACAACCTTGTAATCCAGAAGTTATCAAAGCAATGCTGAGCGCCGAAGCAATTTTATTCTTATTCATATTTAGCTTAAATCCGCTTTCTTACACTGCATCTGAATGACGTGACATGCCAATAGATAACTTCCATTGAATGTCTTGAATTACGTGATCACATTGTTGTAAAAACGCTAAGAAAATCTGGCTATTACTCATATCATGTGTTGCTGCAACACTGATACCTTCTTGTTTAATTTTTCTCGCTTCTGCCAGTCGTGTCATCAACATGCGATAGTCTTTAGTGTCAGCTTGAAGCTGCTCATGTTGATTGATGTCTTCAATAAGCTTTTCAATGCGCTGCTGACGACTTTGACGTAAAGACTCGGCAACACGAACTTTGTGATCTTTCCATCTTGAGCGTGCACTAATAAGAAATACAACAATACACAGCAACACCCATTTATACGTCCAAAGAACCAACATTGCCCTAAAGATTGAATCTTTTAACGTTAAGTAAGGATTAAAATAACGATCCGCTGCTTTGTGTGACTCCAGCGCTGGCCAGTTACCTGACGTTTTCATTTTCCAATCGCTAATTAGTGGATATTGCTTAGCAAAACTCTTAGTAAATAATGTGTTAAGTAAAGTTTCAATTACAGCATCTTCAGCGTCAACACGTGTTACCAATAATGAATCTGTAGTCACCATAGGTAACCATTCTTTAGGTTGTGGACCTGCAACTGATGGATACGTACCCGCATTCATCACCTGCCCAGACAAAAATGCTGAAGTTGCTGCAATACCTTCATAAGCGTCAGTGCCTAATAACTTAAAGTTGCCACTAGCCAGTAATTTACGAACATAAGCATCTTTTTCACTTGCCGTAATAATGGCGCCGTCTAATTCTCGTCCCTCAAGTAAATCTAGGTGAGATATTTCAGTATTACGCAGCGTTTTTGGCTCTATTTGATAATGATTTAGCAGTGTTACCGCATTCTTACGATGGTCACTTTTAATATCTCCCAAGGCAATACGATGGCCAACTAAATCTTCCATAACGTCGATTTTACTGTCTACATGCACAATAACTTGTACGTAGTTTTTAGCAATCGGCGCAACAACGGTGAGATTTGTCATGTCTGTCACCGCTGGAGATAGGATCGCAACTTCAGCCTGACCAGATTGCAGCGTTCCACGATTAAATACAGAGCCTTTGCTAAGTATTAATTCAACTTTATAATCAGAGTGATTTTCAATCGCTGTTTTAAGCTCTTTGCCCACTTCGTGAAGATAGCTACCACGTTCACCTGTGGCAATGCGCATAATATTACTGCTGTTACCTTGTGAATAACCGATGTAGATCACCCCTACGATTGCAGCGATCATTAATCCCCAATTTAAAAAAGGGCGAAGATTGTAAAAACTCATCGGAATATATCCTTGTTGTTTAGTTAACTTAGTTATTTATTATTTTCTGTTTTAGCCATTTAGGCCAAAACCATCACTTTGACTTGCGACGGTGACAATGTTGCACCAAATGCGCCTGGCATCATGCCATTCTGGCCTGATAAACCTAACATCTTGTTTGCAGGTAAACCGCCCATAAAGGTTTTTACACTGCCTAATAATTGCCGTTGCGGCCCCATTACCATGCCTGATAAAGGGTTTAACATGACACCAGGGTTATTACCATTACTCATCGGAGTGATTGTCATCATATTATGGTTTGGCATAGCCAAGGTTAATACCTTAACTTGCGACGGAATTCCCATTGCTGTCATTGCCATATTTGGATAGGGAATTGGCGTCGGAATAGGACCAACCGGCGATGGGATAGGTGTTAAACACACATCAGGCATCGCCATGTTCATCGCAGGCATTTGAGTTGTTGCAAAAACCATAATTATCCCCTATCCCATGTGAATTCGTTCGCCGTCAATTTTGACGTCTTTACGAGCAGTAACAACAGCATCACGGGAGCGTATTGATAATGTTTTATCAATATTTTGCAAGTAATTTTGACTGGCCTTTTGCTCAACCCCTTCAACACGCTTAAAACAGTTTTTAAGGCGTTGGGTTAAATTACCAACAATCAAGTTCATTGCATCAGAAACAGAGGTTACTTCATTCCATTGGCTGCTTAAAGAGCCACCAGAAACAGACATTTTATCTGAATGAATATTGGTTTGTAATGCCGACATAGATACCTTAGCACTTGCAATACGAGCTTCTTGAGCGCTCGTCAATGTAAGCTCTTTCGCCGCCGTTAATTTAATATCGCCAGTTGATGATTCCATCGATACATCACCGGGAAAGCCAAGTTTCATCTTGGTTGACTGCGGGCGTTCAATAATAGCAAGAATATGGCTCTCTTTTGCCGTGCAATTAATTAATACTTTGTCGCCAGCTTCCGGCGTGACTAAACAACTAAATGCCAGTGTTGCACGCATCACACCATTGCTGCCATGCACCATATATTCACGACCGAACCCACCTTGAACAACGGCTGTTTCGGTATGCCCTGTTGAACCTTGATTTACGTTAACTTGTGCCATTTTTATTTCTCCCAATTAATTCGCTGCTACCATTGCTCAGCTTTTTTCTTGGTTTTATCTGTTTCTAAAGCAGCGCTTCTATTTGCATTACGCCACACTGTTTTATCTTCTATTATTTCATGTAGATTTGTACGGTATAACTGTGTATTTGATAAATCTGCTTCCATCATTTTTGCATGGCTAAAATCAACATAGGTTAAATCAGCACCATCAAAAACTGAACCGGTACAATCTGTTTTTACCATTAAAGCTTGTTTTGCTTTAATTTTACTAAAATTAATACGGGTTAAGTTAGCCTCTTGCATTAAGGCCTGTTCCATATTGGCATCACTAAAGTTTACCATGGTTAAATTTGCTTGAATGAAGTTAGTTTGCAACGCAGTCACTTGCTTAAAGTTTGCTTTGGTTAAATCAGCCCCCATGAAACTCGCATTGGAAACATCTTTGCCTTCAAAGTTGCTTTCTTGTAATTTACATTCTTGAAACTGAGGCTTAATAAGATTGATTTTCGTAAAGTCATATTTTGTAAAATCAGCACCTTTAAAGAAAATGAGCTCTAATTTCGCCTCAGTAAATACAATATCTTTTACCTTACAATCAATCAGATTGGTTCGAAAAACCGTGACCTTAGAGAAGTCACTTTGTGAAAGGTCACCATTAATAAACGAATTTTGCTCCATCTTTGCGCCAATAAATTTGGCAGCTACGAAAGACGGATTAATAAAGTTAGTATTTTCAAAATTGCATTGTGAAAAGTCCGCTTTATCAAACTTTGCATCAATAAAGCTCGCTAAGCGTAAATCACAACCAACAACGCTAATCGACTCACCTTTTGGCTCAATAAAGTTAGCTAATATTAAATTAGCCCCATCAAGCTTAGCGCCAGTAAAATCACAGTTAATAAAGTTACACTCTTTTAACTTAGCACCGCGTAAATTAGCCCCTTTAAATGACACTTCCTGGAATGTACCACCAGCTAAATCAGCCCCTTGATAATCGCCATTACTTAAATCCGTTTCATTAATTAACGGCTCACCACCTTTTACAGCAGCGACAAGTTGATCTTTATTCATTAATGCTACAGGCATTAGCTTGGCCTCCACTCTTTGAGAATAGTTTGGTCAAGGTTGGCGCCTTTATAACTGTTGCCGCCTAATGTCGCGTCAATAAAGTTCACGCAATATAAATTCGCTTTATCAAATATGGTGCCTACGGCGTACGCTTTATAAAGCGAGCCTTCCATCAGATTCATGCGGGTTAAATCTGCATGAGCAAGGTTAGATTTCATAAACTGTGTGCGAATAGCAGTAGCCTCATTAAATCGAGCGTTCTGCAGTTGAGATCCGCTAAAGTCAGCTTCATTGAGGCAAGTATTTGAAAAATCAGTGTGATTGAGTTCGTTTTCACGTAAACATGATTTAGCAATGTTGGCGCCACTAAAATTAACGTTGTTGAGGCTACAACCGCCAACAAAACGGCTGTTAATCATTTGCGCGCCTTCAAAATTAGCATCATTCGCTTGTGCTTCAACAAAGTTGACGCCATCGACCGTTGCTTGCTTGAAATTTGCATTATTGAGCTGCGCTTTCACAAAATTCGATTCAGTTAAATCTGCGCCACTAAATGAGCAGCCATCTAAGGTAGGTTCAATAAAATTACACTGTTTAAGCAATGCATCGTCGAAAATAGTTTTATCAAATTCTACTTCCAAGAAGTTCATTTGCTCAAAAGTACAGCGGCTAAAATCAGTATTAGTGAGCTGTGATTTTCCTAAAACGGCATTTGTTAGATCGCAACCGCTAAAATCAGTATTGGTAAGGTTGGCGGCGCCAATATTGGTGCCGACACATTTCGCATCGTGCAGCTTAGCATCGGTTAAATTGCTACCCGCTAAAATAGCGCCATTTAAAATCGCACCGCTTAAATTAGTGCCACTAAAGTCTATCCCTTCAAGGTAACAGCCGGATAAATCGATGCCTTGTAAATCAATTCCTGATAGATCGATACAGGCATAATCGCCGTCAACTAAGGATTCTCCAGCATTAAAACGATCCAGTAATTGCTGCTTTAATTGTGCTTCCAGCTCAGGGTGCGGCGAACGCCCTCCCCCTATCAAATGCGCACCAATGGCATAGGTTTCTTTGAGTTTTATCTCAGCATCTATGAGCTTAGTCTCAAGGACTTCGATGTCTACATCAATAGTTGGTAGCCTTTCTTCGGCAACTCCCATCTTACGCAGTTTATCAATTTCAAGCACAGCATCGGAAATTTGCGTTTTAACCTCTGATAATTGCCCCTGCATATCGGTGCGTGGCCACTCCGGCGGCAAGTCAATTTCAACAAGCTTTTGCTCCATCTTTTCAATGGCATCAGTATATAAATCTGCTTGTGGATCTGTTTTTAATTTAGCAATTTCATCGGCAATCTGAGCTTTTGCTTCGGCAATCTTTTTATCTTTAAGCTCATCAGTAAAAACTTTGATCTCATCCATCACAGACATATCGATTTTGCTAATTTCGACGTTTTTCGGATCCGTGACCATACCCGGCGCCATCTTTTCCAGCAGGGCTTCCATTTGCACTTGCTCTGGTGCTTTTTCCGAATTATTCATTTTCTCGATGTAAGACGTCGGATCGATCCCAGCGTCTTTTAGCTGTTCAACTATCTGTTTTTTTGCACCTTCCGCATGTGCTAGTGCTTCTTGCGTTTTATTTCCTGCATAACTATCCACATTATCCTTACTCAACATTTCTAAAGGATAATCGTACTCCTCTTCAATTTGTTTGAAACCACAACGCATGCCTTGTGCAATCAGCGGCGTGCTAAAAAGCGCGTATTTATAACCATGATCAGGGCAAATACGCTTGGTTAATTGGTCTTGATAATGCGTCAAGCTGCGTGGCTCATCGGCGCGATTTTCACAAGCAAGTAATACCGCTTCAATATCGGTACCATCATCAGTACTAGCCTCGATCGTGCCGCGATAAATCATCACGCCCATGGCCTCATTGGGAAACAACCACAGGGTATCTAGTTTCGTCGGAACTTCTTTAAAAACGACTTCATCACCAATACGCTGATTAACAAAACCACGACCATAAATTGGGGGCAGCTGCCCCTTAAACTCTTGATGCTTGGGATGCATGTTAGAAATGGTATAAAGCTCATCGCCTTTGAAATAACTCGGTAACCATTGATCGGGCGCGGCATCATTAAAATATTGCCAATCTATGTCATTAGGCAGCCCTGGCATGATGTTATTAATATATTCTTCATCATAGGTACCAGCTAAGCTCATTCGCTGCGGCCAGAGAATATCTACGCGCCCTAAACTCGCTGGAGTAGGCTTAGCGCTCGATGATGAAATAAGATTATTCTTATACTCAATATTCGGTAAGTATTGCACTTCGCCAATTTCAGTTTCAATCAGCACCGCACCTTTGCCAATTGGATTTTCGGCGAATCCGTCACCGCCAAAGGCGCTGCTATAACTAATCTTAACATGGCTAGTTTTTTTAGGGGTACTAATGCCTAATCCAGCACCGAACAGCTTATACCAATGGCGATCGCCAAATACTGCCAACTCTTTGTTTACAAAGGATTGATATACGCCTTTGCCATCAACACGACCAAGGGTTAAATGTACACTGCCTGCTTCCACCGCTTGTTCGTTAGGTGCAATAAAATCACCACACACCAACACTTCACCAGTTTCTTTAGGCATAGCGCCATCAAAAATCTCACCGTCGAGTTGTTCGCCTATGGTAGACCACAATTTTTGCTCCAATAAAATTTCACCGTCAATTAAGGAAAAAGCAATGGGAATAGACAACGCAAAAACATCCTTTTCTAAATAGGTAAAGGATTTATGAAGAATACCAAGTTGCAGTGGTTTAATGATATTCATGGTTACATCATCGTTAGAGCTTTCAATCTAATCGCAACAGCCCCATTTCCTATATCTATAGCGCCCGTGGAAATTTTATTAACTCCGTTTTGCACTTTATTGACTCTGGTAGCAATTTCATTGATTTTAGCCTCGACATCAGAACCATCAGCCTTTAAGCCTATGCCTTTACCTTCAATACGGACAATTTCAAATTCATTATGAACACCGGCACTAATGCCCAATGAAGCGCCAAGTTTTAATTCAAAGGCAGCAGATAAACTCATGTCATTTTTGAGACCAACAAACATTTCATTCGATGCCGCTAAGCTAATATCACTTGTTGCACCAAACATGAATGCACTACAAGCTCCCATAAACATTTCATTTGTAGCACCATGATGGGTAGAATGGCTGCTGCCACGTATATGCTCAATTGAATGGCCATGAACTTCATCATGTGAATCACCATAAACATGAGATTCAGAACCACCGTTAACAACCTCGAGCGTATTACCTTTAACATAATCGTAAGTATTACCAATTGATTTAGATACCCAAACACCTGTTGAGCCGCCAAACCCCGTAACACTCTCTGTACTTATACTTCCCCAATCAGGTCCGCCATTTTTTGCTTTATCATGTTCATATGAGGCATTTATGTCAGAGCCATCCATGATATTCTCTTCATATCCATCACCAAAATTATAATCAGCGCCGTCTCCCCACGCATAGTTATTACCATTTTGATAACTGATAGTACTCCCCCAAGTTTTCTCAACTAATGACGCATCAATATCATCAGAACTCAAACCAATGGACTTACCATTCTCTTCGTGATCCCATGTTCCTTTGATTTTATCTTCAACCGCAAAATCAGCGATATCACCGTCATCAGAATCACAAATTCGTGCAGCATGATCCTCAGTAACACCGCCGCCAAAGCCGTATACATTGCCACCACCATAATAAAACTCATCTCCCGCACTCCAGAAATGTTTCTCACCGATTCTTCGCTCAAATAATCGCTCACCTTTAAGTTCATCTAATTGCCCAAAGACGCCTTTATTAACTTTACTTAATGGTTCTTTAGGAAATGCATAAGCGTCTTGTTCGACAACATCATCAATAATTTGTCCTAAACTATCTGTAGAACCAGCACTACTAAAAGATTTTCCTTCAGCATACTCTGCCCCTTTAGCTGCAATTAATGTTTGTTGTCCTCCAATAACTTCTTTTCGTTCAATGCCTGAAGTTAACAATACGACCCCATCGCCGTCATGGTTTGGAGCACCGATATGGAAATAAGTTTTTCCGTCCCCTGTTTCCAATTTAATTCGATTCTTACCATCTTTGTCTTCAAGCTCAATCTTATTACCAGCACCAGTCTTTATCATTGAGTTAGTCTGATTATCTGCATTAACAACACTCGGTTGCGATGCATTTGGGATAGAACCCGCAATAACAGGGCGATCGGGGTCGCCGCCAATAAAGGTTAGTAACACCTCAGCACCTTTACGCAATGGGAAATGCATACCTTGATTTTCACCAGAAAATGGTTGGCTCATGCGCAGCCAGTGAGACGCTTTACCACCGTCTCGATCGACGCGATCAAAAGGCAGTGTCACACGGTAGCGGCCTTCTTCGTCGACTTCGGCGTATTGACCATCGCCTTCAGAATCGACAAAGGCATTTAACGTTCCATGAATTTCAGGCTTAGTTGTGAGTTGTTCTGGGCGATATTGCACATCAGCAGCCATCGCGCTGAAGCTATTACCATAAACAGGCGCTAGATTTTCAATGCCGCCACTAAAATCTAAAGCACTTGGGTTGCTGCCTTCATGGGTAATATTGAGGAGCAAATATTCTTGATTACAACTTTGACGGAAATGGTCTTTTAAATTGAAATTAAATCCAGTTACCAGACGCACTACTGAACTTTCGCCATGATAAGTTCTTTTGCCAGCCAAGAACTCTTCCGCGCGAATTTGTGCTAATACGCCGCCCTCTTCTGGCGTTTCAATATTTTGGCCCCAAACGTAGATTTCACTGGCTTTATTGGCCTTGTCATCAATGACGGCCTCACCTTTAATATCTACCGACGGCTTATCATCGTTGTAATCTTTGACCAGCACCTTGTAAGGCAAGCGCTTTTGCTGGCTCACAAAGCTATTAACGGTATCTTCTAATGCGTTGATTTCAAGTGACGATACTGGGCTATATAACACATCAGGAATAGCGATGGCTTCTTGGAAATTAAGACTATTACAAAAAACTACTTTTTCGCCGACATCACCTTCCACAAAGTAATAATAAATTCCATCACGCTCCATCAGACGGGAAATAAAATCTAAATGGGTTTCGCCGTATTGACATTTGTAAGGCCAAACTTTGTTGGTAACATCATTATCTTCAATGCCCGAGACATCATAGTCTAAACTTGAAAATCCAGCCTCTTTGAGAACAGTTTCAATGATCTCTGTCACCGTCATTTCAAGATAAACTTCATTGGTATGATAAAGAGATAGTTCCCATAAACGCGGGACTAAGGTCGCAATGTAGATGGTGTCATTGTTAATTTGGCGTACTGCGTCAAAATGAGACACAATACCTTGAATCTTTCGGGTGTCATCACCCAGCCCAATCTCTAAGCTCGCAGGAGATTCAAGAATAGCGTCAATGTCTAAATCGGCGTTACTGGATTTAAGTTCAATCGTAAATTCAAATAGTTTAGAGATCCCCTCATCACCATTAAATTTTACAACGCTTACATTATCGCTGTCTGTCAACGTACTATGATTGAATTTAAAATTAATCTGTTTAGTCATAAGTCACCATCCTTTTCTTGTTGCGCCTTATCTAATGAAGACGTAACGTGCTGACCAAGATGTCAGTGTCATTATTTGTTTTTTCTTGCTCATTTTTCGGAGCAAGCAACCAAGTGTCATAACCTAATTGACACCACTTCGATTCGCCTAACGCGACGCCTTTTGCTGCATCAGCAATGAGGGATATTTTTATATCAACCTCCATTGGCATTGTCATGTAAGCTTTAATAAGTCCTTCAATAGTGCGCCATTGCACCTTGTCGTTAACCAAGCTATCAAACTCACTTTGAGACAAGGGGCCTAAATGTACTTCTATTTTTGAATGCCGATCTATCAAACGATCGCCAACCAATGCATTACTTCCCAAAGAACATGATGAGATCCCTAGTGCACTGCGATGCTTTTCTGGCACAGTTACATTACGTTCAACACATTGTTCAATGCGTACTGCAACGCCGTCAAGATAGCCACTTAACAGCGATTGCAACCCTTCTGCAGAACGCTGGCGACCACCAAGTAGTCCGATGAACGATAGTAGTCGATCACTTTGAGGCATCGCTTCACGAATCTGCTCATCACGACTACCAGTTACTGTATGCAGTAAATGACTAAACTCTTTTTGCCCTTGCTCTACCACACTGTTAAGGGCGCTATATTTTTGCTGTGCATGACCATAAAGCTGATAAACACGTTGATGAATCACATCAAGAAAACGCCGTGCTGTCGTTTGGTCTTCCTGCTCAAGTGCAATTAATTCATCGGTATAAAAGTTTGGTAAAGGTGACGAAGCACCATACAAACCTAAAAAGTTTGTAATGACTTCGAAAACACCGTCATCATTTTTAGCAACCGAAACCACCTGCGATCGCGCCAACTTCATCGATAATGATGGACGAACGTGTATGTGTTTAGCGGGATCTTGTCCGTTGGCCACCACAATATTTGTTAGGTGGGCGATCACTTTACTAAAAGAAAATGCCGACGCATCTTTAAGTAATATCTGCTCTATTGCAGCGGACGATTGCCAATTTTCGCTGACCATTGCAGGCGCTCTCCACTAAAAAAGTCTTCAAAAGTAAGTTCGCTATAGACATTAATTGCTGCTGTACCAGCAAAGAAACGATCTAACACACTACCAAATACATATTTATCACCGGCACACTGAAAGTTTTCCGATTTAATAACAACGCGAATATTTTGGCCATGGATAAAAGCATTACCAAAGAGCGATTCACCTGGAGTCACAACCACTTCATCAATCGCGTCAATTTTCTTTTCATTACTTAGACGACTACTTTTATCTCGGCTGTCGGGCGCGATATATTGGCGTAAAATGGCATTAAGTGTTTTGGCGTCAGTAATTGATAAGTAGTTTAAAGATAAGTGCGAAATAAGCTGCCACAACATATCACCATCAATAGGAATCCGGCGAGCAGCTGTTGGCGACGTCAAATTTCTAAAAGTAGCTAACTCAGGCGTGTTGCTTGTGGCGACATTAATTTCACCTGGTAACAGTTTTTCAGGTGCACGGCCATTGCTGCACGTTATTTGTGCCTTTAATATTTCCTTTTTCCCAACTTGCTGACTTGCCGGAAAAGCTAACTTCAAAAATAAATCAGGATTATCAGCGCGAGCGCCCGTGCGATAAACCATTTCATAAACAGATTGCTGTAATTCAGGCTGATAAAATCCACCAAATAACTCATATTCTCGCGGTTTTTCCATGCCTCGCGCAAAACTCTCGACATTATCGACACTATAAATCTGTGTTGGCGTCACTGAACTCCCAACATTAGGCAATATCTGATATTCGTCACTGCTTGCATCGATAAGCACAGACTGCGATTCTAAATGAAATAGGTTAACCGCTGGCGTTGCATGTAACACAAAGTGTTCACGAGTTAATTTTGGTAGCCTAAAACTTGGCTTGTGACAGGTAAATTTAATTTCAAACGTTGATCCAGTACCACGCGCACGCCATTGTGATAAATCGATATCAACAAATAGATATTTTTGCGGAAACAAAAAGTATTGTTGTAATAAATCAAATGCAGGCATCATCCCTTTTGGTTGAGGAAACAAGCTTTGGTCGCGCTCAAAGCCAGTGGCAGAAACGATACTAGACTCCAAATGCACTTCACCACTGCTCACCACATTGACGTGATTTAAATGATTCAATAACAACATATACATGTCGCTAGCATCACTGTATTCACCGCCAAGATATAAACGCACTTTATCAAATGGCAGTTGGTCGAGCGATTGATTGATTAATTCAAACTTTAGTCCAAAACAAACTTGAGGCTCACTGCCTTGTTCATATTCGATAACTTGGGCCAGTTTCATCGGCAAAAGCCTGATATCATCGGTCGTTCTAAAGCGACAAGCACCCTGCTCAGTCTCTTTTGAATCAATGTATGTTCCAGACTCTACAGTGATTTCACCAGCTAAACTTGCTTTAGGTTCAAACGCCATAATGGTTACACTAGGCATTGGACGAATATATTGAGGGCAAACCAATTGCGCCAAACTATGAAGCAATTTAGGGAACTGAGTATCGAGTTCTTGGCGTATATTTGCAGTCAGGAATGCGACGCCTTCTAAAATCCTACTCGCATCAGGATCACTACTAGTCCCCGCAACAGCACTACTAAGCGACGGATTTTCCTTTGAAAAATCCGCAGCAATATCTTTTAATAATCGTAGTTCTTGTTTGTAATAATCAGTTAACACAACAGACCTTAATTAGTTGGTTCTAACACAAAACCGCCATTAGCCAATATTGCGCCTTTGATGGTGATATCTCGTGTTTCTTCAAATTGTTCTATTTGTGCAGAAATAACAAATCGTATCGATAAGTTATCTGCATTATTAAGCGACACTTCTACCTGTGGTTTTAATAAACGCTGTTCATAATGATGAATCGAAGCGAGTATGGCTTGAGCTATCGCGTCCCCGGTATGCACTTCACTACTACCAGGTCCCATTGATAAATCTGCAATGCCATAATTTTCATCAATGAGCACTGTACCTTTAGTGGTATTTAATAGCCCAGTTAAATGGCGATGAATCGAATTTAGAATTCGATCTTCTTGGGCTTGAATACGTTTTTGATCATCAGATAAATCTAAATAACTTAAACGGTCAATTAATCGCTCCATGCTCATTTAACTATTGCGCTCCCTTAGCCGCAATTTCATATTCCACATCACCTTCGCTACCGTAACTCCAGATGATTGACTCATAGCTAAGTGTAATATCTTCCATCAGTCGATATTCTTCTTCAGCCTGTTCATACATGTGCGGACTCCACGCAGAAATCTTAGTAATCAGCGCATTCTTGAGCACTATTTTGTACACAAGTTCACGGGTGCCTGTACTTGTATGATGATACCAAGCAAGCATTACTTCTGATAATACTTCCCTAGTACACAGCGCCTGTGCAAGCTTTGGGGTACTACGATCTATTAGCTTGTTAATTCTTAAACCACCATGAACGGGTTGCCCTGCACTTACTTTGGCATCACTACCACTAGGCACTCGAATTTCATGGTCGATCTTCAATACTTCAATTTCGTTTTCATTTTCAACGTGGGTTGAACCACCTTGAATATTTCCTTGTTCTGCCCCTTCAAGAGTCAGATAGCCAAGCATTGTCATAGTCACTCCTTAATATTGGTTATTGGGCTAAAACATCCAGTGCTAATACAAAGTCACTGCCTAAATATTTCATATGGGGTACTACGGTTACCGTTAATTGATGACGGCTTTCATCTTCATTCTTTTTCAAAACCACTTCAGCCTTCTTCAGCGGCTTACGAGCACGGACACCCGGTGCCGGATTTTCAACATCAGACACATAGCGACGTAACCACCTATTGAGCTCACTTTGTAACTCACTAACATTCTTAAGTGAACCAACATTATCTCGCTCAACTACTTTTAAATAATGTGCAATACGAGATATAACAAACAAATAAGGAAGTTGAGCTTCAACTTGTGCATGCAAAAGTTCATCGGTTGAACGGCTCATTGGAATAGTTAAACTGCCCCAGCGCAGAGAGCCTGCAACATTAAAAATAAGTTCGTTAATTCGTTTATTGATACTTAATGGAAGAAAACCTATTTGGCCAAGTTGGGCTATTTTTTGCTCTGAAATGACAGTTTCAATTGGAAAGTTAGGGAAATTTACATCAGCTGGATTGTCACAACTTGGTAAAACCCGTCCTCCTTGCACACCACATATATCGGTACAAACAGAATAGCGAGCAAAACTGTTAATCAAACATCGTCCATAAGCAAACGACGCATTTCCTAACAAAACTTTATCAGAAGTCAATCTAGTATCTTCTTCATAAGGCATCGGGCCGAGCGCCCCAGCTGCGAAATTGTAACCATTACGCAATTGGATTTTAGGTAATGCAAGACCGATATACGAAGCGATTGGATCTTGCTGAAGCGTACGCCATTTAATGTATTTAGGTGAGGTAATTAATTCTTCAATATCGCCTACGTTAGCAAGGTTACTAAAATCAGTGCTCGCAAAAAATTTCGGACTAACACCACCGATAAATGGTGCGTGTGCAGCATTGGCTACTTTAGCAATAGCGCGTAATAACGCAATATCTTGTGCTCCGGCACTAAATTCATAGTCAGCGACCATTGCGGTATAGGGTTGACCACCATATTGTGCGAATTCTTGAAGATAAACAACGTCAAATAAAACACTATCTCTTACATCTCTATTCGCATCAAAATCTTCTTGTATTTGGTGCTGACTAATGTCTAAAAACTCAATGATGCAATGCTCAACATCGTCACTACAAACAACAAGTTGATGTAAGTTACGCCAAATAGATTCTAACTTTTGAAAACATTCATGATGAAGAATGACATCAAGAATTTCATACAAGTGCTCGTTAATATCACACAATACGAAGGGCAATTCTGCTACGTTTAACGCAGTGATATCAATATTACACTGTACGAGTAACTTTAGTTCTTCATCATCGAGTTGTGAAGAAATGTGCTCTTGGGGGGGAATCTGGCTAAGTTTAGCCATTAAGAGCTGATGGCGCTTTAAATAAGGAATATTCTGAACCAAAGAAGCCGGTTCAAAACAATCCATACTATTAATTGAAAATTCGATATCTAAATATTCTAAATTGCCATCATCATCGGCTAATGAAATTTCAATATCATTGCTTATGTTTTGAGATTTTAGAACACGATTAAAGCTTAAGACATCAACTCGTTGAGGCTTAAGCAAATGAATCATTCTGTTATCATCGCTGAGACTAAAATCTCCCAGCACTAACAATTTAAATGGCAATGTCGCTTCGTCATTGCCATCTATTGCTTGATAATGAAAATCAAACTTGTCCCATTGCTTACTGCCGTCTAAGGTAATCATTTTGACGCCGATGCCATCATATTTTGGCTATCAACCCAACAGCTAGCAATATTTCTTGGAATATCAAGTTGTTTACTATTAAGAGATTTCAACAGTGCTGATTGTCCAGTAATACGATATTTAACATCCATAAAACTAATACCTGACTCTCTTAAACGTTGAGTAAAGTTAGGAAAATCAGTAGAGGCGAAGCGTCTTTGGCCTGTTTTAAAATCTTCTAAGAAATGTGGAAAACCTAATGGTCCCTCATAACGTTTCTCTAGCGTAAAACGACCAATCTTGATTGTCAGGTTGACGCTACTACATGCATCGTTCCAATCGAACACTTTAGAGTTAGGGAAGTTCTTATTAATCAAACTCACTTCGCCTTCAGCACATTGCATCGTCAAGCTCGTTTCACTAACATGATATTTTGTGTCTAAGTTTGCACTAGTAGGTAGTGCATATAGCTGCACAGGATAAGAATCTTGTTTTGCTTGTTTACCATCCTTTGCGCGTGCTGCAAATTCAAGGAACTTGTTATTTAGAGGATAAATATTACCTTGAACTTTATTCGCTACATAACCAGCACCAAAGCGTTCTTTTACAAAGGGGCCCATTTTTTCTTGTAAGAATGGCCACAACATTCCTTCATTACCAAACGCTAGGTTCCCTAGTTTATACTCTGGAACACCTTCTAAACTCGTTAAGAATTCACTGCTCCAAATATCTTGCATCTGACAAGATGATTCAGAAATCATGTAGTCTTGCATTAAGCTAATAGCGCCAGTATATAACGACCAAAAGGCTTTATTTCCTGCGTTTTCTTTACCAACAATTGCTTGCAACTTTTTAAGGCTAGCATAAGACATCGCTAGAGTGCTTTCGCCATTCGCAGGGTTATCAGGGCTAGCATACAATCCAGACACGGCAGCATGAGATACGGTTCTCATTTCTGCACTGTATACGAAATCAGAAAGCGATTTACGATATTCACCCAGCAATTTACCTGCTTCTTCTAATTGCATTTGACGCTCATCAGGCGATGGCCCACTACCCTTGTTAGCTTTAGCCATTTTCTTCTGGGTTTTCATGCCTTTCTTACCAGCACCAGCAATGGCCTTTCCTAACGGACCAGCTTTGCCTGCTAACTTAAGCGCCATCTTAGCAAGCATTTTATTTTTCTTACTGTTATCTGACTTTTCGTCCGGTGCAAATGAACGCATTTCCTGATAGTAGCTCATCATAGACGCCCAACCAGGTAAATCAGCATCATCCTTATAAGGTGAAATTTGTTCTTCGACAAGATTTAGTGCATTAAAATATACATTGCGACCCGTACCAAGATTATTTACGACATTTAACCATTCGTTACGACCGCGAAGTTTTTCACTACCTTTAGGGAAGTTCTCAGCAAATTTCTCCCATTGTGCTAAATAACTTTTCTTATAAGAGCCTTCGAAACCTGGCAAAATATTGGCCAGAATATCATCATAGCGCCCTGTATTTTTAATTTGCTCTAGAAAATCATCAATAACGTCTTTACCGTCTTTGGTGTATGCGCCCGTAACCATGGTGTCATTTATTAACTGACCAGTACCATTTAACCAGTAATCAGAAACGCGTACTTCTGATGATTTTGCTACTCGATTTGCCCATGGTATCAACCACTTTGACAAGTCTTTACTCTTAACCAAGATAGACTGTAATTGTTCATCAAGCAGTTTTGCTTCCTGTTCAAGTGCACTACGGTCACTATTCCAATCCAATGATTGTAGATATAACAAGTTAAGTAATTGGATGACCGTAGTATCATCGATACCAAAGAATTCTGCATCAGTATCACTGTAAGGCGGTGGCATTGACGCTAGATAACTTTCATTTTCCCCTGCTAAAAACGCATCTAAAATGTTAATTCTACGAACTAGCGTACTAATAAATGCAACAATTTTCTCTTCAGAAATGTCAGCATCTCGGGTGAAGCTATTGGCTAGCTCTTTAACAAAGACTTGATCGGTTTTTTCGACTAAACGAGCTTGTACTCGCTCAGAAAAAACACCTTCTAATTTTGCGACAAATTCAGGAGAGTCACCAATGCTATACCATGGCGTCCAGGAATGTTGTTGTAATGACTGCACCATATCTCGATATTGATATAAGCTGCCAATATTACTACTGAGTTCAAGTGTCTCTTCGAAACTTCCGGCATTGTTGTTAACTAGGTCAGTCAACATCGACTTATCTGTTTTATAGGTGGCATATAACGTCGCAGTTACCACAGCAAACACAGCGTTATATGCGAAAGCCTTTCCCAAGCGTTGATTTCTGGCAACTTTCTCAGCACGCGCTAGTGATGTTACCATCGAGCGTTCTTTTGGTAAGATGTCTGTAAAAATACGTTGCGAGAAAAGACTCTTATTATTGATGTCACTTCTTTGTGACTCACCTACAAAATAAAGCGCTCTAAAAAACGGTGTTTTTTGGTATGGATTAGCTTGAAACAAACTTTCACTAAAAGTGATCAACTGTCGTTCTAATGTTTCAAACTTGGTTGGCATAACTAATAGTTCAGCACTTACGTCATCTTGATTGATAGCACTAAGCATCAGCTGTTTTAGTCGCTCAGAAATATGGCCTACCGCACCATTTATAAAGGAAGCTGGCTCTGATTCAGCGCTGTTTACTTCACCAATTGGATCTTTAACAATGCTTTCATTAAGGCTTTCACTCCATAATTGAATACCCGCGAGCTTATCTAATTTAGTCACTAAAATGTAGATTGGTACTTGAACATGCAGGTGTTGCATCAATTGTTCGATATTTTTTCGAGCTGCGATACCTTTATCAATTAATATTTGGCTGTTTTCTTGCAATAAATCATCCATCGAAACCGTCACAATCAGGCCGTTAATAGGTTCCTTAGGACGATGTTTCTTTAAGAGGCCCATTAACTCCAACCACTGGCCATTGCGATGCTGCTGATTATCACCGGCAATAAAATCACCTGGGGTATCTAAAACAATACCTTGATTATATAGATTCCAGCTAAACCCTTCTGGCGCAGGCTCTACGGCTTCAAAATCAATGGTTGGCGATGGTAAGTTAGCATTACGTAACACACTAGTTTTTCCAGAGCCTGACTCACCAATCATTAAGTACCACGGTAATACATACGTTGGATCACCATGAACTTTTAAATAACTCTTACGTAATACTTTGAGCATATCAACAAAGTTTTTTTGTAATGGTGAAGGCGACATCGAAAAGTTAAACTGCCACGATTTTTTTTCTGTTTCTTCAACATTAACCAACGACTCAACTTTTTTCTTCGCTTGATAGGTGATCACTATTTTTCGTATTAACAGGAATAATAACCATGCGCCAAAGACACAAGCAAATATTACAGCTCCTGTTTCTAAAGGTAATCCAGCCAACAGTGAACCGCCAATGACAGCTACACCAATTAGCACCCAAATAAACACAACCAGCAGAAATTTAAGAAATTTTTTCACAAGATTTACTTACTATAGTTTGTTATATAAAGTCTCAGCCTAAACTGAGATGACTAAAAAGTTAGCTAGATCCATAAGCTCTTTTTTAAAAAAGAAAAAAGCGATTAGCAAAACTAAAATAGGCGCACCATAAATTAAGGTATTGTAATTCTTTGCGACATTTACATTCCCTTGTGATTTTGGTGCACTGAATGCTCGAGGGAATAATGGTTCCCCTTCCTGTTGCTCTTCGTTCAGCAGGTGATAATTGTCTGCTTTAATCTTATCGAGAGCCGACTGCGCACCTTCTCCATAGAACTTTCCAGCAAATCCAAGAGACATGCAGTAATAATATACTTCTCGAATATCGCGTTCTGCAGGATTAAAAGGGTTCAAACGATCAAGTTTCTCGAAAAACTCAACACCCGCATTTGATGTATCAAAATAGTGTCGCTGTAACAATTGGCGAGCCCATTGTTTTTGCCCGTTCCAAACTGAGCTAACAAGCTTTTCATCGACAAAAGCGACAGTTGCAAAAAGTGCCAGTCGGTATTGGTTTTCGGAATAACCGCCTTGAACAGCCAACCCGTATAAACTATCAATTTTATCAATCAAATGGCTACGTACATCATCAACATCAGCGTCAGGTTTATTAACGATTTCAATCGTATATGCCAAGCTTTCAATAAAACAATCTATTAATCTCATAACTCAATCCTATTAGCCTCTGACAACAACCATTTCAACCACGAGATCTTCAGGGGCGTCATCCCACTGCAGTGCAATTTTTCCTTGTTCTTCAACAATCTTCCATTTGTCGCTATCTCGATCAACAGTGAAATAAGACACTTTAGAACGGCGTTCCAACCCGGTTGGCTGTTCAGCTAATTGATTGACAGAAATACCAGGAATAGCTCTATGTACATAGGTATCAACGACATTTTCAGCGCCCAATTTAGAAAACGTATTAAAAGATGTCACTAACTCGCCAAAATGAGTCGAAGTTTCAAGTAATAGATACATGCTGTGTTGTTTTGCAAAGAATTCTGGCGTTAGGTCACACATAAAGCGTCCATCTTCACTGCGTTCAAATCTTACTAGCAATTCGGGACTAACAGTCAATTCATCAAGAAGTGCAATAATGACTTGTTTTACATTATTGAAGCATTCGCCAAGAGATTGATGTTGATAACGCGCTAAACTAACACCGCCATCATTTGCCTCACCAAGTATATTCATTCGATTCGAAAACGTACTTAATTCACCAACTAATGAAGATAGCTGCCCGTATACTTCTACAGGGGGTACAACACTATTTTCATAATAATGTTTCAATAACGGCGCATATCTAGCAACTGTTCTCAAGGCGCTTCTGTAACGCTCAGCCACAGGGTTAAACTCTGCAGCACGAGATGTAGAGGTGCTCTTATAGGTATCGAGCTGCTTAGAGCGGCCAAGTAGTTCATCACGAATATCTTTCACATGCCCCAATAAAACAGATGACGCCTTTAATGAAATACTTGGTGGAATGAAATCTGTACTATAACGAACATCATCTCCCTGCTGTTCAACTTGAGCAATCGGCATGAAGATTTGATCACTCAAATGCTCGATTTCGTTTTCAAAATAAATACCAACAGCATATTTTAAAGTTCTCAACGATGTTGAAACATCACCTTGGTGTAAATCGTGATAACTCTCGCCCTCAGCAAGCGATACATATCGAGTCGGTATTTCAGGAGCATTATCAAAACTTGTAACAACTGTTACATTACCTTCAGTAACACTTAATTTGTTGATACCGATATAAACATTGAGGGGCTTGTTTCTGTCATTCCAAAAACCTTCAATATTTCGAGACTTGATGTGAGTATTATCAGGAAACGACACTAAAGTACCGTCATCAAATAACACTTCGAGTGCTTTGAATTCAACAACACCACTATTAAGCATTAACTCATCAATTTGCAATTGAGCAATGCCCCAAGGATAGGTCGTAGAATGACTCATATGCTGCATTATATGATGCTGAGCATGCAGAGATTCATATTGAAAATGTTGTGGCTGAAGAAAAAGTCCCTGATGCCAAAATAGCGGTTTATTAAAATTCACCATTATACCCTTGTACAATCGTTATATGATTATTGTTATTGAGCGATCATTTGCAATCGCGAAATCTTAGTTACACCTAAACTTACCCACGCTTTAATACGTGCTGCTTCAGTGATACCTGGCGAAGAAAACGGATTAACATCTTTTAATCCAAACTCTTCAGCTTCTTGTCTATTGGCCACTGACGGTATTTTAAATATTCTAATACTTTGCTCTGGTTCCATTTGGTAATAACCAGTAACTATTGCAACAAAACGAGTCTCTTTAAAGCGATCTAACACTAAGTTTTCTTGACGATTAGGCTCAATAGTTAGCTCTTTACTGCCAAGAATACTGGGGTCGACTTCAGAGGCTGTTAAAAGCTCTCTAATTCCAGCAGGTGTAGCAGCAATATCTTTAAAGACTTTCAAATCTGATAATTGGAATACTTTCATGTACAAGCTATGAGGTTTCCCCATATACATATTCAATTGCTGTGGCGATTCAATACGAAAAACAAGCGCTTGCGCTTCAAACTCCCAATTCGCAGGCTCGGCTATTACCTGTTCAGATTGTCGATATAGCCAACTGTTTTTACCGTCTTGCCACATCCAATCATTACCTTCTTTTTGAGGATCATCTACGCTCAATGGAGGTTTATCTTCAATAGTCCCTTTCCATCCATCTTCTGGTTGTGAAGCACAGCCAGATAACCCTAAAAAGAATGCAAAAATTAAATATTCGAAACGTTTTTTCATACGTTATTTTGTCCAACTAAAAATTCTAAATAAACAAGCCTGTTAGCGCTAAACTAACAGGCTTGATTGCGCACTACTAATCGTCAAATGCTACTAAATCAGCATTTTCACCATTTGAAGCAGAATCTACACATTCAGTTCCACATACATCGTGCTTCCAAGCAATCGCATTAAAGCTAAATTGTAATTTCTCTAGTGCCATGTAATGGTCATTAGCTGGATCCATTGCATTTGGTGAAATTGTTTCGATACTCGTCAACTTAGCTTCCGCTAATTTGATTTGGTAGTAACGAACAGGTTCACCAGCACTTGTCTCATCAGGAGAGCGGAAGTATTCAACATGGATATTTAAATCTGTCGGTTGTGATAATAATTGAGCCAAAATAGGGCTACTCTTATCAATCAACTTCGTCACTTCAAGATATTCATGACGTCGAACGCCTGTCACTTGGCCGTTACGACGGTCAATTGGTAATACACTCTTTTGCTCAAGTGCTTGAGCAAAAATTTTGTCCACGTGCTCTTCTTTGTAATAAGAACCAATACTTTCTTTTGAAGATGCACCTTCAGTTAAGTTATTACCTTCAGCGTCTTCAATAGTTACAAAAATTTCATTTGGCATTTTTCTATTCCTTTCGTTAAATCGTCTTTCGATTATATTTACTAACGGTTTACTACTTAAACAACATTGCTTTTACGCTTAGCCGCGTTCAAGCATCCCACTTAGCGACAACGTAAAGTTTGCCCCCATAAATTTAAAGTGTGGCGTCACACTCATCGCGACTGTATACCAGCCAGCTTCCCCTCTCACTTCAGACACAGTTAACTCAGCCTTTCTAAGTGGACGGGCACTTCGTGTTGCTGGGGATGGATTTTCCTGATCAGCAACATATCGACGTAACCATTTATTGAGTTCGGTCTCGAGATCTGAACGCGTTTTCCAGCTACCCAAATTTTCACGTTGTAGTACCTTAATGTAATGTGCTAATCGACATACAATAAATAAGTAAGGTAACTGAGTTCCTAAGCGATAATTTAGTTCTGCAAGTTGGCCTTCTTCATCGTTACCAAATTTAAGTGCTTTTTGCACGGAATTCGATGAGAAGAAAACAGCGTGATCTCCACCTTTACGCAGGGCTAGAGGAATAAAACCTAATTCAGCGAGTTCATATTCTTTACGATCTGAAATAACGACTTCAACAGGCCCTTTTATTTCATCAGTGCCATCGTTATCGACTACATCAATAGATAAATCTTCTACCGCACCACCAGATTGTGGCCCAATAATGTTTGGACACCAACGGAATTCAGCGAAACTATCAACTAGACGACTTGCATAAGCATAGGCAGAGTTGCCCCATAAATAATCGCGCTTCTGACTTATTTTCTCTTGATAATTAAATGAACGAACTAGCAGATCTTCGCCATAAGTTGGGCGTAGCATAAAGTTAGGTAGTGTTAATCCTAAATATCTTGCATCATCACTTTCACGCAATGAGCGCCATTTAGCGTATTGTGCACCATCAAAAATCGACTCTAGCTCTTTTAATCCAGGCAATTCTTCATAGTCTTCAATACCAAAGAACTCATTATTTGCTGCCGCGATAAAGGGTGCATGAGTCATTGCTGAAACTGCTGCCATATTTTTCAATAACTCAACATCTGAGCCTTGATGTGAAAAACTGTAATCGCCAATAACAACGCCAAAAGGTTCACCACCAAATTGACCATACTCATCAGTATAAATCTTATGATATAAACCAGTTTGAGTTATTTCCGGTGCATCTTCGAAATCTAATGCAAGGTCATCTTTCGTAGAGTTCATTATCTGAACTTTAATATTTTGAGCGAACTCTGTACGTTCAACTAAAAAATTCAAGCTAGCCCAAGGCTTCTCAAGTGCTTTAAAAGATTCATGATGTAGAATCTCGTCAACTTGTGCGCTTAATCGTTGATCTAGCTCTTCAATCATTGAATCAACAAATGATTTATCAACGCGAACACTTTCTTGATCCCTTTCGAGAACTTCTTTTAATAATACTTCTACCCCTTGTTTTACAACTGGGTAGCTTTCATCATTTTGCTGGATTTTGGTGAAGCCTAAAATCTCTTCAACCAATGTACCTTCTAGTACTGCATCTTCTGTAGTTGCCATAACAAACCTTTAGATGTTTAGTCTTAAATTACTTATCTGAATCGATTTCTTGAATTAACTGTTTTCTCACAGATTCATCAGAGATCATTGCCTGAATAGTTCGGCGCATCTTAGGAACATTACCTAATGGCCCTTTCAACGCTTTCAGCGCAGCTCGAAGTTCAATAATCTTCTTTAACTCAGGAACATTTTCAACTAGGCGATCAGGTGTGAAGTCTTTTAGACTTTGAGGTGTTAATTTAATGCTCAATTCTTCATCACCGTCTTTTACTAGGCGATTTGGCACACTAAATTCAGTTTTTAAGTCCATCGACGACATTACTTCATCGAAGTTATTTTTGTTTACATTAACAATTTCTCGCTCTTCCATGACGCGGTCATCTG
>CAJXRU010000059.1 GCA_913060565.1 uncultured Gammaproteobacteria bacterium
GTATTCAACCGGTCCTCACCTTCATTTTGTAATACGTAAGAATTCTGGTTTTAAAACAATTTCTACTCCATTTAGGTTTATCGCAAATGATGGCGAAATTTATACCCCTAAGAAGGGGATGGTGATTGGCTCGATGAATTAACAGAGATTATTAGTTATCTACTTTGGTGCTAACCCCCTAATTTGATGCAACTTCCCATCAATGTTAGCCTGTGACGTAGTTACACATTCTTTTTTAACTTACTAATAATTAGAGAAAATGATGAAATTTCCTTATAAGTCCTTAATATTAGGAATGCTGGTTGCTGTACCTGCAAGCCTAGTGGCACAAGAAAACCTAATCACACAAGAAAGTTCTACGACAACTTTTACTGCCGAAGATATTTTTAATTTAGAAGTCGCCACATCACCTCGGGTATCTCCTGATGGTGAGCGTGTGGTTTATGTGCGTCGTTCAAACGATATTATGACCGATTCAAGCCGCGCTAATTTATGGATTGCCAGTATTGATGGTAAATCGCATCGCCCGTTGCTGTCTGGTCAAAGTAATTTCTATTCACCAGTGTGGTCACCCAGTGGCAATAGACTTGCGTATTTGTCGAATGTCGAGGGGAAAACACAGCTTTATGTGCGTTGGATGGACAATGGTCAAACTGGGTTAGTGACTAACGTTCAAGCGTCTATCGGTAATGTTAGCTGGTCGCCTGATGGCAAACAAATCGCGTTCACGATGAACGTGAACGATGACGCTAAACCCTTGAAAGTTAAGATGCCGAAAAAGCCTAAAGGGGCGAACTGGTCAAAGCCAGTTAAGTATGTGACTAAGGCAAAGTATCAAGCAGATGGCCGCGGTATTTTAACCCCAGCCTATAAGCATATTTTTGTGGTGCCAAGCGAAGGCGGTACGCCGCGCCAGTTAACTTCAGGTGATTTTAATCACGGCGGGAAATTAGCATGGAGCAAGCAAGGCGATAAGGTTTACTTTTCAGCAAATCGCCATAAAGATTGGGAATATCAACAACGTGATTCAGATATATTCTCGGTCAATTTATCAGGAGAAATTACTCAGATAACAAGTGATGAAGGCAGCGAATATAGCCCTGCGATTAGCCCTGATGGTAAATACCTAGCCTATTTAGACACCGATGGTAAAAAGCTAGCGTATCGCAATCGTCATTTAATGGTTAAAAAACTAAACGGAGATTGGACTAAGAATTTGTCGAAAGATATCGACAATTCACTGGCTAATATCCATTGGCAAAAGAATGGTAAAGGTTTGTATTATCAAATGGCTGAGCGTGGCTCGGTGATACTCGGTTACACGAGCTTGAAAAGTAAACACAAGGTGTTGGTGACAGGACTTGGTGGCGGCAGCATGGGACGCCCATACACATCAGCAACCTTTGATGTAAAAGACGATGTAGTGGCCTTTACAAAAGGTCGCACCGACCGTCCAGCTGATATTTTCAGTTTATATCGCGGTAAACAAAAGCAATTAACGGCGCTTAATGAAGATGTGCTTGGTCATAAGATACTAGGCGAAGTGAAAGAAGTTGTTTATAAGTCGTCAATTGACGGCGAAGAAATTCAAGGGTGGTATATTTTACCGCCAAACTTTGATCCTAAGAAAAAATATCCATTAATTTTAGAAATTCACGGCGGCCCGCATTTATCCTATGGCCCTCATTTTACTGCTGAGTTACAACGCTTTGCGGCAGAGGGTTATGTGGTGTTTTATGATAACCATCGTGGCAGTACCTCTTATGGCGAGCGTTTCGCATTATTGCTGCAAAATAAGTACTCAAGCAAATGGGACTTTGCCGATCACGATAGCGGTGTGAATGCGATGATTGAAAAAGGCTTTATTGACGAGAATCGTCTTTACATTGCTGGTGGCTCAGCAGGCGGAATCGCTAGTGCTTACGCCATTGGTTTAACGGATCGCTTTAAAGCAGCAGCTGTCGCAAAACCTGTGATTAATTGGTTATCGAAAGTGTTAACTGCTGATAGTTATTTAGGGCAAATTCCGTATCAATTTCCGGGACTACCGTGGGAGCATGTGGAGCATTATTGGGAGCGTTCACCACTGTCATTGGTGGGTAATGTTACAACGCCGACTCTGCTTATTACCGGAGAAGATGATCGCCGCACGCCAATTTCTGAAACAGAGCAATTCTACCAAGCGCTTAAGTTGAGAAAAGTGGATACCATTATGGTACGCGTACCGGGCTCACCTCACGGCATTGCCGGTCGTCCATCGCGGATGATTGCTAAAATTGAGAATATTTTGGCGTGGTTTGATAAGTATAAGTAAATATTAAAAAATGATGAGGTCTTTTTTATCTCATCTACTAATGAGTAAAAATTAAAAAGCAGCGAATTATCGCTGCGTTTTTATGTTCGGGATGAATAATATCGACGATGCTATGAAACATAAGATGCCGATATATGTTCGCTAAAAGCTAATTACCCATCACATTTAATGTTGAAACATAGAAGTTTTTATCAACGCTAAAACTTGGATTGGCTTTATCAATCTTTACGCCAGCCCAGCGCGTTGTTGGTGTTATCCAGCGCTCTTTGCAGTCAATATTGACTTTGATTGGCATAGCAAAGTTTTTAACCGCATTTGACCAGCGTACCATCATTTTCTTGTCTTTAATGAAATACTCTAATGTCGGCAGGCGATAGTCACGTAGATATTGATCGAAGATGCTCGATAAATCCTTGCCTGATTTATCAATCATGTATTGTTCTATTTGTTGCGTGGTGACTACTTGATGGTAAAAATCTTTACCAAGGCCGCGCAAGATATCGCGCCATAATTCATCGTTATCTACAATTTGGCGAATGGTATGTAACATATTGGCGCCTTTATCATACATATCCTTCGAACCATTTCGATCGGCATTATAGGTGCCAATAATTGGACGATCATTTGCGATATTAGCACGTTGGCCGCGCATGTACTCATGACCAGCTTTCTTGCCATAATGGTATTCAACAAACAGGTTTTCGCTGTAGGTTGTGAAACTCTCATGAATCCACATATCAGCAACATCTTGGTTAGTTAGATTATTTGCAAACCACTCATGACCAGATTCATGCACTATGATGAAATCGAATTTTAATCCCCAGCCGCTTCTACTGCGATCACGACCTTTATAGCCGTTTTGATAGCCATTACCGTAGGTCACTGCACTTTGGTGCTCCATGCCTAAATACGGCACTTCGATTAGTTTGAAGCTATCTTCATAGAATGGGTAAGGACCAAACCAGTGCTCAAAGGCTTGCATGGTGCGTTTTGCGTCTTTAAATTGTGTTTTAGCCTTAGCTAGGTTGTCACGGAGCACATAGTAATCCATGTCTAACAGACCTTTCTCACCTTGATATTGTTCGGAAAAATGGACGTAATCACCAATATTTAAACTGATTGCATAATTGTTAATGGTGTTGGTTACTTGCCAATGGAACGTTTTAGTTTGGCGCTGTTTGTTATCGTCAATACCCACTAGGCGACCATTTGATATGTCCATTAGGCCATAAGGGACTTCAACTGAAACATCTGCACCGTTGTCGGGTTCATCATATGGATGATCCTTGTTGGGCCACCAGATGCTGGCACCATTACCCTGATTTGAAGTTGCAATGAAATGCTTGCCATTGTTGTCTTTATTCCACGTTATTCCGCCATCCCAAGGTGGGCGCTTAGCGACTTGAGGTTTACCGTCAAACTCAATAGTTAACTGATATTCTTTGCCAATTTCTTGATTCGCGGTCGTGTGTATAAAGTAGGTATAACCGTCTTTGTCGACTTTTAACTCTTGTCCATTTTGAATAACCGTGCCAAGTTTCATTGGCGGCTGTAGTTCAATTTGAAGACGGTCTTTTTTCGAAAGTACCTTGTAGGTCATCACATTTTTACCAGAGATATAACGCTGTTCTGGTTTTACGTCGACATAGAGATCGTAGTGCTTTAAGTCCCACCAACTGCGCTCTGGTGTAATACTGCCGCGCAGCTTTTCTTGATGTGAAATTGGTTTGTTGTTTGCCGTTAATAAATCGGCTGCAAGGACAGGACTACTTAACACTGATACGAAAAGTCCTGCGATGGCGATGTTTTTAATTATTGTCATTATTATGCCTAAAGCAGAAGGTAAATATTGGGCGTTAATATAGCAGTATCAAAGCGATTGAACAAAATCGTCGATGACAAATTAAGTGAATTTAGGTATTAGATTTGTAACAACATAATTTTTAAAGTAATGTTGAATAATTATTGTGAATGAAACTATCACATTTCGGCCTGTAGGCCACCAATTAGAGCATGATTAACATGGCGCATAAGCTGGCCAATTCGCTAGTAGTATTGGATTTTGAAACCACGGGCCTATCACCTGATAATGGGGATAGAGCCATTGAGATTGGCGCCGTTAGAATCGTGGATGGCGAAATCACAGAGCAATTTCAAGCGTTGATGAATCCGGGACGGCAGGTTAGTCCTTTCATTGAAGATTACACCGGTATAACCAATGCAATGCTAGCTAATGCCAGACCTTGCAGTGAAGTAATGACCGAGTTTTGCGACTTTATTGGTGATGATAATTTACTTGCCCATAATGCTTCTTTTGACCAAAAATTCTTAGAACATGAACTCAAATTGATTAATCGACAATATGGTGGTGAGTTTACGTGTTCGTTATTGGCGGCACGTCGTTTAATTCCTGAATCGAATAGTCACAGTTTGGGTAATTTGGTTAGGCATCTTGAACTGGCGGGTGAAGGCGATTTTCACCGGGCGTTGTTTGACGCTCAAATGACTGCAAAATTATGGTTATCAATGCTCAATGTTATTAACGAGCAATTCCATATTTCATCAATTCCTTTTTCTTTGATGCAACAAGTATCCTGCACTCCTAAAAAACAAGTGGCTAGTTTGTTACAGGATTATAATTTACAGCAGTGTAGTTTCTAATTTTTGCTCCACCTTCCCTAAGCAAGGATGTTAATTTTGCATACCATTCGTTTGTTCTTAGCTTTTCTAGCGTTAATCTCAATATCTGTAGTATCGGCAACTGAACAGCCATTGGCAAAGGTTTCTAAGCAATCTTTGCCTGAATGGGTTAAAAATATCACACCTAATTTACCCGAGAATATTCCTGTTAAGGATGTCAGTGACGGGACGTATTATTTATTGGCCGATGCTCAAAACAAAGTAACAGAAGATGATTCGGTTGCGTTTCGTCATTACGCTGAATTAATTGTCAACCAGAAAGGCGTTCAGCAATCTGGTCAGGTGAGTGTTACTTTCGACCCTATCTACGAATCCATCGTTTTTCATCACGTAAATATTATTCGAGACGGAATAATCATCGATAAGTTGGCAAGCAGTGATATTAAAGTTATCAATGTTGAACCTGAGTTTGATGATTTAATTTATAACGGCAGACAGAGTGCAAAAATTATTATTGATGATGTACGTGTTAACGATATTTTGGAGTATTCTTATTCACGAAAAGGGCGAAACCCTGTTTATAAAGGATTATACAGCTATCGTCCTTACGTAAGTTGGTCTATTCCGCTACATCAGCAAAGTGTTCGCGTTTTGTGGGGCAAGAAAACACCACTTTATATTTCAACATCTAGCAATGAAATGACAATTGATAGTTCAGTGTTAACTGATCGCTTTGGGCAACAGTTTACGTTATATGAATTTGAACGCATTGACGGTAAATTTAAAGGGTATAACTCGCAATCGCCAAGTTGGTTTGAACCATACGCCCAGCTGTTTTTTACACAATCTAAAAGTTGGTCTGAGATAGTTGATTGGGCGCTGCCAATGTATGAGGCGGCTTTTGAAAACGGTGACAATACAGCACTCAATCAAGTGGTCTTAGATCTCAAATTAACGTTTGATACTCCTCAACAGCAAGTTGCCGCTGCACTTAAAATTGTGCAGGACGATGTACGTTATTTTGGTATTGAGATAGGGCGAAACTCCCACCAACCATCGTTTGCTGGCGAAACATTGCAACGTCGGTATGGTGATTGTAAAGATAAAGTCGTGTTGTTCGTTTCATTGTTAAATGCGTTAGATATTGACGCTTATCCTGCGTTGGTGAATACAGACGATAAGCGTCGATTATTAGACATTCCTCCAGGTGTTGGCAGTTTTGATCACGTTATTGCACAAGTTGTTATTGGTGATAATCATTATTGGTTTGATCCAACATTGAGTTTTCAAGCGGGGCAGATCGATGATATTTATCAGCCAAATTATGACGTAGCACTTTTGATAAAACCCGGCACTGACTCACTTATTTCAATGAATGACAGTAAGCGAAAAGTTGGTGAGTTTGTACAAGAGACTTTTGACATTAGTGCGGGTGGTGGCAAACCTGCGTTGCTCAACGTTTCATCTCAATATCTTGGTAATATCGCTGACAGAAACCGTCGCCGTATTGCAGAAGATGGTTTGGCAGATTTAGAAAAGGATTACCTTGATTTTTATCGAGATTATTATCAGCAAACCGAAACGATCACACCGATGGAGCACCAGCAAGATCCTGTCACAGGTCAAATCAACCTTACCGAGCATTATCAATTAAATGATTTTTGGCAGGACGAAGGTAAAGGGCGTTTCGATGGAGAGTTTTATGCGCATTCTATTCGTGGCTATTTAAAGAAACCGTCGCAACTTAAGCGTAATTCTCCCTATCGATTGAGTCATCCAGTCAACGTCAAACAAACAATCACTTTATTAATTGGTGAAGACGGCTGGGAGTTTGAGGATGAATCTTTACAGCAAGACAATAAATTTTATTATTTTAATTATCAGGTGAGTTATGACGAGACTGCCCGCAAGCTAACAATCGATTATCACTATCGTTCAAAAGTGGGCTTCGTATCTGTCGATGATTTTGATGATTATAACAACGTCCGAAAACTCGCTCGTAAAGAGACTTATTATTCAGTCTCTGATTACATTACAACCACATCTTCAACACCGACTAGTAATCAGAGTTTAGAGCCCGACACACTTGGTTGGTTATTGATCGTAATACTCTATTTTGTTGGCTATGGCATGATTGCAATGGCATGGCTTATTGATGGCAGTGAGTTAGCACGTGATACCAAAGCGCGCCTTTATCCAGTGAGTTTCACCAAGGTGTTGATACTCTCTATACTAACATTTGGATTCTATCCTAGTTATTGGGCCTATCGTCAATGGGAAGCAATTAAACGAGAAACTAATGAGCCAATAACACCATTTTGGCGCGCTGTTTTTATGGTGATCTGGTTTATTCCGTTATGGATTAGATTGCGACGAATGGATGATAATCGGTTGTTGTCTCAATCACCGTTATTACTGTCTTTACCAATGGCCATTGCGATGTTTGGATTGTTCTTTGCGGCTAACGTGCTCGGTTATTATGATTACTATTTCCTGATAACACCTATTATTTTTGCATTAGCAATGTGGCCTATGTTGCGTGTCATCATCAATGAAAATCAAGACTGCAAAGAAGACGTCGCCTTCAATAATCGTTTACTACCACGGCATATTGCCTTGGTGAGCTTATTTGTTCCCTTAATGGTGTTTGCTGCTGCCCAATGGAGCAACTTTATTCCCGCACAGCGTGTCGTTCAAAGTGATGCTATGTGGCCTAAGGATATTCAATTTATGCGCCGTAATGACGTATTGAAAGGTGATGAAATTCCGCAGTTGTTTTATAGTAATGCTACTATCGACTTGTCTGAAGACGGTAATGGATTTACCAAAGACAACGTCTTTTCTTATTGGCGAGATGCATCTAAGACATTTACTATTGAACGCGCGGCTTTTAGTGATATTAAATCTATTGATTTTAAAGAAGGGAATGAACTCGTCACGTCTTCTATAACGGTGACACGATTGGATGACACAAGTTTTGACTTGTATGTGCCCTCAACTGAAGGGGATGATAAATATTTTTATCAAACCCTTAAGGAATTATGGCAGCCGAAACAAGCAGCAAAGAAACAAAACTAGTCACGGCTAATTATGATACCAGCACTAGTAAGTTGATTTGCTAGCTGCTGATGATTAGTGCGAAGTGCCGCTAAACCACCACTTTCCATATCGGTAATAAGCTCTCGTAATTTGTTAGAACCAAATGTAGCGCCATACTTTCGTGTTTCTATTCTGCGCACAATATCATTTGATTGAGCGTAGAATTGGCTCGCTTTTGATAAAATATGAGAGGGTGTTTCAAGCGTTGACGATGAATACTTCATGTTGTCCCACACAAACGTGAGTAGAATAGGGCGTTGAGATTTTAGGTCATACACTTTGTTCGATGCGACTAAATCGGCATAGGCTTTTAGCGTTGTTACGTTGGCGCTAATTTCATCATCAAGAGAACGACGCAGATGATAGTTGTTCTCTAAACGATTTAAAGAATCAAATTGAATCGCTTGAGATAGACCTTCTTGTGCCGCTAGAAAAACACCGGTGACTGTCGCGATGATCATGAATATCTGGCTTATCCAAAAACTGGTTTTAGTCAGCTCTCGGTTATCTAATTTCTGCGTAAAGCGGGCTGGTTGTGTCGTATTGACGGCGTTTTTGTTTGAGGCTTGATTGGTTGGATCCATGAATGTTATTCCGTGTTAATTGGTAACCTATTGATGATCACCAATTTTGACATAACATCAGAAATGGGGCTAGTTTCGATAGAGAGTTTTTATCAGATGAAAACCAAATTGGGTTTTTACTGGGCCATGCACTTCTAATATTGGCTTTTTGAATACGACATTATCAAATGCTTTTACCATTTGTCCTGGTCTAAATTCGCCTAAATTCCCCCCTTTTTTACCTGATGGACAAGTTGAATGCTTTTTGGCTAAGTCTGAAAAACTAGCGCCTTTGGCGAGTTTCTGTTTTAGTTTTTCAGCTTCTTTTTGGGTTTTTACCAGAATATGGACGGCACTTGCTGTTGGCATGATAATGACTCTTGGCTAACGATTAATGGCCGAGAGTATATAACAATTTTCGAGTTTGATCGTGCTTTGGTGATTTAAATACTTGCTCAGCATCACCTAATTCAACGACTTGTCCCTGATCAAGCACCATCACCTTATCACTAATATGTCGCACGACATTAATGTTATGGGATACAAAAATGTACGACAGTCCCATCTCTTTTTGTAATCGTAAGAGCAGGTTTATAATTTGAGAACGTACAGACATATCTAATACTGAAAGCGCTTCGTCAGCCACAATAATATGCGGATTAAGCATTAACGCTCGTGCAACGGCAATGCGTTGTTTTTGGCCGCCAGAGATCATGTGAGGATAAAAATGAGCGTGTTCAGGCAACAAGCCTACTTGTCGAAGTTTACTATAGACCTCTTGTTCACGGTCTTTTGCTGGCATATCTGTGGCGAATTTTAGGGGTTCTTCTAACAAATTTCCGATGCGCATTCGCGGATTCAAACTAGTATTAGCATCTTGAAAAATCATTCTGATGGCACAACAACGCTGAATATGCTTTTTAACTTCGAGTTGCTCTCCTTCAAGAATTATCTCGCCGGAGGTGCGTTGTTCTGCGCCTACTAGAATTCGTGCTAGCGTGGTTTTACCTGAACCTGAATTACCGACAATTGATAATGTCTGTTGCTCTTCTAAGTTAAACGAAATAGGGCCCAGTGCTCGTTGATATTGCGGAATGAGCCAGCGATAACCAACCTTAAAAGATTTTGTCAGATTGTTTACTTCAAGCAAGGTATTCATAGACTACTCAATGTTTTCTGTTAGCGGAAAATGACAGCTAAAATAATGGCCGCGCGACTTCTCCATCACTGGTGTTTCAACGCATTTTCGATGAGCTCTTGGGCAACGAGGCCCTAATCGACAACCTATTGGTAAATGTTGCAATGAGGGAACGCAACCAGAAAGCGTGGTTAGTTGTGACTTGTGATTAAGCATCTCATCAAAGTGCGGCATACTCTGCAATAGCGCCATTGTGTAAGGATGAAATGGCTGCTTAAAAATATCTTTGGTAATTCCTGACTCTACCGTTTGTCCACAATACATAACGGTAATAGTTTGAGTCCAATTTTCTACGTGTTCTAAATCGTGAGTGATCAAAAGAATAGATACATCATTGAGCTGATTAAGCTTTTTGAAGAGCTTAAAAATCTGATCTTGAGCACCTGCTTCAATAACCGTTGTTGGCTCATCAGCAATGAGTAGTCGTGGCTTATAAGCGATGGTCATCGCGATAAGCACTTTTTGGCACAGGCCCTCTGATAATTCATGAGGATAGCTTTTTAGCACCCGTTTATGATCGCGGATCCCTACTTTGTGCAGCAATCCTTTGATTTGTTCATCACGCCATTTTTTTCGGCGATAAAAAGGAACGTCACATTCGTCCATTGGCAGCGATTCATTAAACTGATGACCAACCGTATCATTAGGATCTAGACTCGAGGATGGCTCTTGAAATACCATTGCAATTTCACGACCCATCAATTTTCTTCGTTCACTGGCACTTAAGGCTAATAGGTCGACGCCGTTGTATCTCAAGCGGTCGGCAGATACAGTCCATCGATCGGTTAAAATCCCCATGATGGCCTTCGCCACTAAGCTTTTACCTGAGCCTGACTCACCGACTAACCCAAGTATTTCACCAGGATTTAATGAAAGGTTTACGCGGTCGACAGCGCGAATACGCCCGTGTGGACTATCAAATTCGATACTGAGATTTCTGATATCAAGTAATGGCATTAACCTAAGCCCTCTTTAACTGCACGTTGTAGACCATATCCAATAAAGTTTACAGCGAGTACACTGGCAAAAATAGCCATGCCAGGAAAGGTTACATTCCATGGTGCAATAAAAATTAAATCAACGCCATCTGCCAGCAT
Organism: uncultured Gammaproteobacteria bacterium; assembly: GCA_913060565.1. Taxonomy (GTDB): domain Bacteria; phylum Pseudomonadota; class Gammaproteobacteria; order Enterobacterales; family Psychrobiaceae; genus Psychrobium. Next base: position 10,912 of record CAJXRU010000059.1, read on the forward strand.
AGTTCCCCATTCTGACGTTGATGCTGGTGCACCAATACGCAAAAAACCTAGGGTAGCAATATCGATAATTGCGATAGATATTGCCAGCGTAAACTGGACGATTAATGCGTTTAATACATTGGGAAGAATGACATTATAAAAAATCTGAAATTTGTTTGCGCCATCAAGTTTGGCTGCAACAACATACTCACGTGACAATTCGTGATGAACTGCTGTGTGAGTCGCACGAACAAACTGTGGCACCAGCGCGATACCTACGGCAATCATTACATTAATCATCGTTTGTCCGCTAATAGCCACGAGTACGATTGCCAGTAGCAAAGAAGGGATAGCTAAGGTTGCATCAAGGATATGATTTAGAATACTTGATTTTAGGCCGCGCGACATTCCCGATAAAATGCCTAAGAAAATCCCAATGAAGGCAGCAAATATTGTAACAATCAGACTTGAACCAAATGTGGTACGTACACCATGAAGCAGATTCGATAAAATATCTCGCCCCAGATCGTCAGTGCCTAGAAAGTATGAGACTTGGCCATCTTCATGCCATGAAGGTGGAAATAGTAATGCGTCAGGATGCTGCAGTCCGGGCGGGTAGGGAGCAATAAACGGTGCTATTAGCGTGATAATTAAAAATCCAATAAAAACCCACAAGCCCAGCATAGCAACCGGATAGCTAATAAAGTTAAGCCAAATGTGACGCAGTGGCGTTGGAATAGTATCTTCTTGATAAATGCTATCAGACCGAGCCATATTCAGCGCTCCTTCTACGTGGCGTTGTCGCTATCAATAAAATATCACTGATCACGGTAACCACGATTACAAATCCAGCACAGACCAAGACGCCTGCACTTATAATGGTGTAATTTTGTTGATACGTTGCCTGAATTAACCATTGTCCAATGCCTGGCCATGAAAAAATAACTTCAGTAACCATGGCGCTGGTAAGCAATGTACTGAGCTGCAAGGTAATTTGCGATAACACGGGTTGAATCGCGTTAGGCAGCGCATGATGAAAAATAACTGACAATGGGTGCTGACCACGTGCTTGCGCCGCTTTTATATAATTAGCATTGAGTTCTTCAAGCATCGTTGTTCGAGTAATTCGAATGACAACCGCAGCAGGAATAACCGCTAGTGTTAATGTTGGCATAATTAGGTGGGCAATAGCATCTTGATAGGCCAATTGCTTGTATTGAATATCTGATAAATAAATATCGATTAGCGTAAAGCCAGTTACTTGCTCCACTTGATAGAGTAAATTCAACTTACCAGCGACAGGAAGCCATTGTAAATCAAGACCAAAATACATAATAGCAATGACGCCAAGCCAAAAGACGGGAATAGAATACCCGATTAAGCTGGTGCCTAATAAAAAGAAATCACCAAATTTCTTATAATAAACCGCTGCAATGATTCCAAGTGGTAAACCGAGTAATAATGCTATTGTCATCGCATATATACACAGTTCTATGGTTGCCGGTAACAAGCGTAACATTTCATCATAAATCGGTTTAGCGTCACTAAAAGACACACCAAAGTCGCCATGAATACGCTGCTTAATAAAGGATATGTATTGATTAAACCAACTTTTGTCCAACTGATATTGATTCACTATTGCGTCATATTGCGCCATCGTTGGATTTTGGATGCCACTTAAGTTGGTTGCAAGCTCTCCTGGTAGTGCATTTAGCATGACAAAAACGAGCAAAAATAGCACAGCAACAGTGAAGACAAATAAGTTAACGCGCCGAGCAATATAGAACCACATTATTTTGTTCCTCCATTGCTTGTAGTTGCCGCTTTACGTTTAGCTTTTGCAAATGAAATGCCGCCATAAGGGTTAAGTGAAAGACCCGAAATATTGCGACTTTTTACTTGAAATCGTAATGCATGAGCGATAGGAATAAGCGGCACTTGCTTGTTGAGCGTTTGCTGCGCTGCCAAATAATAGGGAACACGTTTCTTTTGGTCCGTTGATGCGATGGCTTGATTAATGATTTCATCAAAATCATCGTTACACCAGTTTACTCGATTGCCACCTGACAGTAGGGCAGCACAGCTAAATAGCGGTCTGAAAAAATTATCAGGATCTGCATTATCTGCCGTCCATCCCATTAACACCGAGTCGTAGCTATAATCGTTTAGCTTATCGATAAACACATTCCAGCCATAGGTAACGATATTAACGTTAACACCGACTAACTTCAGCTGCCCCTGAATAAGCTCTGCCGTTTTTATTGCATTAGGATTATAAATTCGTTGTACGGGGGCAGCCCACAGTGTCATTTCAAAACCGTCTTTAAAACCCGCTTGTGCAAGTAAAGCTTTAGCTTTGTCTGGATTATATTCATAGGGCTGTAAAGTATCATTGTAAGCCCAAGATAACGACGGTAGAACACTGTCAGCAATGGTTGCACTGCCATAATATACCGCTTCCACGATAGCTCGCTTATTAATTGCGTGGGAAAGTGCTTGGCGTACTTTAGGATCATTAAAAGGAATTCTTTCTGTATTAAAACCAAGGTAAGCAACATTAAATCCAGTTTGAATTTGCAGCTCTAGCTTTCGATTTTGACGAATAATATCAATTTCACTTGATTGTGGTAAGGCAGAGATATCACAATCACCTGTCATTAATTTAGCAATACGATTGGTACTCTTTGGCGTGATATCAAATACCAATTGCTCGATATCTGGCGCTCCATTCCAATAATCTTGATTTCGTTTATAACGAATATGGTCATTTTGAAAGTAAGAATCGAGTATGAATGGCCCAGTACCTATTGGGTGAGAATCAATCTGCGGTTGCAATTGTTGCTTAGTAAGCTGCTCTGCGTATTCTTTAGATTGAACAATTGCAAAGTTAGCGGCGAGGTTTGCCATAAATGACGCGTCTTTCTCTGTAAGATGAATGACGATCATATAATCATTTACTTTCACTATTTTATTGATGATATCTGTAAAACCAACACTTTGGAAAAACGGATAACTGCCGCCCGAGACGTTGTGGTAGGGGTGTGCTGAATCAATGACGCGATTAAAACTAAACAGTACATCATCGGCGTTGAAGTCACGTGTTGGTGTAAAGTTGCTATTACTATGAAATTTTACATTTTTGCGAAGATAAAATGTATAGCTTGTGCCATCTTCATTAATAAACCAATGACGAGCGAGAGCAGGAACAATGCTGCCAAGTGCTGGATCATATTCAACTAGCCGATTATAAATTTGGTATGACGACGCATCGGTTGTTGTACCGTTGGTGGTTAATTGTGGATTAAATGAGGTTGGGTCGCCTTCAGAGCAATAAACAATGCCAGGTGTATGGACATTATCATCAACACTAGGGCTACACCCTGACAGCATGAAAAAGCCAGTGAGAAAACACAATTTTATAGTAAAAATAAACCAATTTTTCATGGTGGTATGTAAGCCGCTAATGATACATAGCTAATGTAACGCCAAGTCCCTGTAACATCAATAGTATTATAGGCAACTTAGCGTTTTTGTGAGGAAGTTTAGACCAAATAATTATTCATTTTCAGCACTTGACTCTAATAGCTGATATTTCTTAAGCAAACCACGTAATTGGTGATAGGTGACACCGAGTTGCTGAGCCGCTTTCTTTTGACTAAATTGAGCACTTGCTAATGCCTGTTTAATTAAATCAACTTCAAAATCTTGCGTGACAGTTTTAAAGTCTAATGGAAAATCAGGAATTGCCGAGCTATTTGAAGTCACTGGTTCTGCAACTGCCGCTGTCGTAGTTGGTGCACTGTTGTTGATATTCTCACTAGCAACGACCGACGAAGCAATTGATTGTTTTGGTCGATATTCTGACTCGAAAGGGTCGATAAGAATCTTTTGTAATGGTAGTGCTGCGTTATCATGTCGATAGAGCGAGCGCTCAACAACATTTTTTAGTTCACGTACGTTACCTGGCCAGCCATAACTTAACAGTGTTTGTTTTGCTTTGGCGCCAAAACCGCCGAAATACTCTAGTTCTAATTGACGTGCCATGTTAATGGCAAAGGTTTCACCAAGCAGTAAGATATCTTCTTGGCGGTGCCTTAAAGGTGGCAAGGTAATAACGTCAAAGGCAAGTCTATCGAGTAAATCAGCACGAAATTTTCCTTTTGCAACGAGCGTGGGTAAATCTTCGTTGGTTGCACAAATTAATCTCACATCTGTTTTTACTGGTCTAGTGCCACCAACCCGCTCAAATTCACCATATTCAATGACATTGAGTAGTTTCTCTTGCACGCGTAATGAGGTGTTTGCCAATTCATCTAAAAAGAGCGTTCCACCATTTGCGCGTTCAAAACGTCCTTCATGGCGTTTGCTTGCCCCTGTAAATGAACCTGATTCGTGACCAAATAGCTCACTTTCCAATACGCTTTCAGACAAGGTTGCACAGTTTAGTTTGACGTAGTTGGACTCCCAACGCTTTGATAAGTAATGTAGTCGCTCTGCAATGAGCTCTTTACCTGTGCCGCGCTCTCCGATAATAAGTACCGGCTTACTGATGGGGGCAGCGAGTGAAACATGATCTAAAACTTCCAAAAAACTAGCAGCTTGTCCTACTAAATTATCTTTTTTGTTAAAACGACTCATAGTTATACTTTTTATTGGTTTAATTAACTAAAAATTAGTCTAACAAATAACGGTGAATAAAAATATGACATTCTAAAAATTAATTAATTACTTTAAATTTAAAGGTTTAGGATTATTTTTTTACACTGGCACCAATTGTGAATACAAGATATTAAATTCATACAGTTTCAAAGATAAGAGGAAGTTCATTATGGGAATATTTAGCAGATTTGCAGATATCGTTAATTCGAATATCACATCTTTATTAGATAAGGCGGAAGATCCAAAGAAAATGGTTCGCCTAATTATTCAAGAAATGGAAGACACACTCGTTGAAGTTCGTTCTAACTCAGCAAGCTTAATTGCTCAAAAGAAAGAATTACAACGTCGTGTTACCCGTGCATCTAATCAAGAAGCTGAATGGCAAGCTAAGGCGGAATTAGCATTAAGTAAGGAACGTGAAGACTTAGCGCGCGGTGCATTAATTGAAAAACAAAAGTGTGCTGAGTTAGCCGAAGCTTTATCAAGTGATATGGTGCAAATTGAAGAGCAGTTAACGTTACTTAAAGAAGAAGTAGTCCAGCTGCAAAGTAAATTAGATGAAGCCCGCGCTCGTCAAAAGAGTATGGTTATTCGTACTGAGACAGCAACATCACGCTTACAAGTTAAAAAGCAACTTGATTCGAGTAAGACTCAAAGTTCTATTGATAAGTTTGAACAATACGAACGCCGTGTTGAAGATTTAGAATCTCAAGTGGAAGCCCAAGATTTAGGTGCCCGTTCATTAAATGATGAATTCGCAGAACTCGAGCAACAAGATGCTATTACTGACGAGTTAGAAGCACTTAAAAAGAAAATGAAAAAGAAATAAGGAGAGATAGCGATGGATGATGGAGTATTAGCGGTAATAATAGTACCAACAGCGCTGTTCTTAGTATTTGTTGCACCAATGTGGTTATTTTTGCACTACCGCAGCAAACGCCAAGTAAGCCAAGGCCTAACAGATGAAGAGTATCAAGAACTAACATCTTTGAGTCATCAGGCAGAAGCCATGGCGGTACGCATTGAGACTTTAGAGTCAATTTTAGATGCTGAAGCACCACAATGGAGAGCAAAACAATGAGTCAACAAGAACCAGTAAAAGAGTTTTACCGAATTCCACAACAAGGCAAGATTGCAGGTGTTTGTGCAGGAGTCGCAGAACGATTTAATATGGAAGTATGGCTGGTTCGCGTTGGTGTTTTATCAGCATTCTTTTTAGGTGGTGCAGGCTTTGTTTTTCTAATGTATGTAGCAGCATGGTTTATGTTAGATAAAAAGCCATTCGTTCAACCAAATATCGGTGGTCTTGATCATAGTGTGTCAGTGAAATCGAAAGTTTGGCAACAAGGGCAACCACCACGTGAAGCATTTCGCGAAATGAAAACGCAATTTCGTCAAATTGAATTACGTTTACGCAATGTTGAAAGTTTTGTGACATCAAAAGAATTCGACCTAGCGAGACAGATTGATAGCTTGAAGTGATTTAGTCATTCACAATAAAAAACCGCAAATTTATTTGCGGTTTTTTTTTGCGTCTAACGTGGCGTAAATTTAGCCGTTTAGATGATCAAGTACTACCTCATGATGATTCTTCGTTTTAAACTTATTAAATACGTGCTCCACCATTCCGTTTTCATCCACTAAGAAACTCATGCGATGAATGCCGTCATACTCTTTGCCCATGAACTTTTTCAGGCCCCACACGCCAAACGCGTCAGCAACTGCATGATCTTCATCTGATAATAGTGTGAAGTTTAGATCAAATTTCTCAGTGAATTTAACCAAGCGTTTTGGTGCATCAGGGCTCAAGCCTAATACCTCAACATTGAGTGCTTTTAACGCTTCTTTGCTATCACGCAAACCTTGAGCTTGAACATTACAACCAGGTGTCATGGCCTTAGGGTAAAAATAAACGAGTACTTTTTTACCAGAAAATTGATTAAGGCTGATTTCTTTTTCATTTTGGTCGAGTAGTGTAAATTCAGGTGCTTTGTCGCCAGCTTGTAAAGTATTCATTCAGTATCCTATTGCTAAATTCTAATATTGTTCAAGGTGTTCATATCGAATAGTGAGCGAGAGTTGCTCCGCCAACGCATCGAAATGTTGTTGTAATTGTATATAGTCGGTATTGCTTGTGAGGTTGATGAGCATCTCAATACGTTGATAACCACTTTTTGCTTTGGTTCTAAAACTACACAGATCTATATTTTTAGTCGCTAAATATTCAGTGAATTGGCCGATACAACCGGGAGCATCTTTGCCGTCGAGTTTGACGGATACTTGACCTTCATAGCTAACTAATTTGTGCTCACTAGTACGTTTCATAAAAGTAATTAGTTCTAACTGTGCACTGCGTACCGATAAATCTGTTTCAAAGCGTGTGATGGCATTCCAATCGCCGCTGAGTAACAAAATTAGCGTAAATTCGTTACCAAAAACGGCTAGTCGACTATCAACAATATTACAATTAGTTTGGGTGACTATCTTAGTCAGTTCGTTAACAATACCGGGGCGGTCAGTACCCACGGCAGTGACGACAAGAAAGTTATCCATGATGCTCCTGTTCTCGATATTGGCCAATGAATGACATATCGATGAAACGAATAAATGATTGAGTAAAAAATTGGACGTGATATTAGCACGATTTTCAACAATTTCTTAGGATTGTTATGTGATCAAGCGATTAATTCCTTGAGTTTATTATCACCTATCCGTACCATAGCTTGCCTAGATAAAGAGAGGATTTTAAAGTGATGTTTTCAGGTAGTATTGTTGCATTAGTTACCCCGTTTAATGACAACGGGGATGTTGATTATCAACAATTAGAACAGCTGGTGGAATTTCACATTCAGCAAGGCACCGACGGTATTGTTGCTGTTGGTACAACTGGTGAATCAACAACACTAAGCCATGACGAGCACATAAAAGTGGTCAAGCAAGTGGTTTCATTTGTTAATGGACGAATTCCTGTTATTGGCGGCAATGGTTCAAACTCGACCTCAGAAGCTGTTGAATTAACAAAACGCCTAAATGATAGCGGCGTTGATGCGATGCTAGGTGTGACTCCTTACTACAATAAACCTCCTCAGCGTGGATTAGTCGAACATTACAAAGCTGTTGCAAACGCCACTGATATTCCTCAAATTCTGTACAATGTACCAGGGCGAACACAATGTGATTTGTTGCCTGAAACAGTTGCAGAATTATCAAAAGTAAAAAATATTATCGGAATTAAAGAGGCAACGGGGAACTTATCGCGCTTAAGTGAGATCAAAGCGCTGTGTGATAATAACTTCCTACTGTTTAGTGGCGATGATGACACGGGGTTAGAGTTTATGCTGCAAGGTGGTCACGGCGTTATTTCTGTGACAAATAATGTAGCACCAAAGCTAATGAGCGATTTATGTCGTTATGCATTAGCGGGTGAACGAGAACCAGCAGAACAGATTAATAGCAAGCTAAAATCATTGCATAGCCATCTATTTGTTGAGGCAAATCCAATTCCTGTGAAATGGTGTGTGGCACAAATAGGTGCAATTTCAAACGGTCAATTGCGTTTGCCATTAGTAGAATTATCAAGCGAATATCATGAGTTGCTAAACAGCGCCATGCGAGAAGCACAAGTATTATAAGATTGGAGTAACAATGAGAAAGCTTTATATTGCCTTATGTGGCGGTATCATTTTATCGGGTTGTAGTAGTTTTAGTGAACGACATCAAGCCAGTGGTAATTTTGAATATTTAAAAGAAACGACAGATAAACAAGTTAAGTATCCTGAAGGATTCACGCCGTTAAAAGATAGCACGGCCTATAAGATTCCTTCGGTTTCTGCCAATGCTAATAAAGAGTTAATAGGCGATAAGCTTGATATCCGTGCTCCAGCATTAGTGATGCCTGTCGCGCCAAATTCTTTGACGAGCGATGTAACCGAGCAAACTGAAGTTATTTTTGAATCATTTTTATCAAAAGATAAATTCCAAGATGATCTATGGAACAAGCTAACAACCTTCATTTCTAGTCAAGGCTATGGCATTGGTAGTGAGCAAGTTGGTCGTTCTTTGTCAACGCGCACTATTGCGTCTGATGAATATTTTAAAATATTATTCGGTCTTGATGAAGAAGTGACGTTAGATCAACAATATAGATTTGACATTAAGGTTGATCCTCAAGGTTACAAGGCTATTGTTGCTGTTTCTTTGATTCAACATCAAGAGCAAGGTCAAATTGTTGAACTTAATAAATTTGCAAAGCGTCGTTATGAATCGCGTATGCTTAATCATTTCTTATCACAAGTTTTTGTTGAGCATCATAAGCAGTTATTAGCAAATCGTGTGAAAGTAAACAAAGGCATTAAGTTAGACCTTGGACTTGATAACGAAAACAACACTGTGTATCAAATTCATGCTCCATATGAATTGTCATGGGAAAAACTAGCGACCGTTTTACCTAAACTTGGTTTAGAGGTTGAAGATCGTGATAAGTCAGTTAATACTTATTTCACAACGTTTAAACCGTTAAAAGATGGATTCTGGGCGAACTTATTCTCAGGTGACAGCAGTGTTGCTGAAATAAAACTTCAGAAGAACGAGAAGTATCAAATCAAACTGGTTGAACGTGGTGACTTAAGCCTATTGACTATTGTTGATAGCAAAGCTGAACGCTTATCAAGTGAGAAGATGCAAGAAATGCTAGCAGCCTTTAGTGAGCTAATGGCTAAGAAAGACTTGTAATCGTTAACTGATTAAAAAGCCCTGTATTCATTAAATTGGATGCAGGGCTTTTTTAATCCCTAAAGATCAAGAGGTACCACATAATTGATCCTTTTATTATCATAGGGAATCATACTAAAGTCGCTGATAAGATGGAAAAATTACGTCAGTCGGTTTATGATAGTCGGCCTGTAAACAAGGAAAGGATCAATTTGTGGCTTCCATAACGATACGACAAGCAGTCATTGCAGATAGTAAGATCATTAGTGATCTCATTGCGCGTAATGCTCAGAGCTTGTTGCTAGATGAATTTGAAGAGGGCGGTTTAGATTTCTTTTTGAGAACTGTCGAGCACCGTGCCATTCGCGATTATATGGAGCAAGGATTTTCATATTTAGTGGCGCAAGAGGACAGTGATATCGTGGGTGTAATTGCCATGAAGGATCACAGCCACATGTTTCATTTATTTGTCGATGAGCAACACCAACACAAAGGTATCGCTAAGAAGCTTTGGCACGCTATTTACGAGCATAGTTTAAAGCAGGGCAACCGAGGAAAGTTTACTCTCAACTCAACATCATATGCGCTTCCTGTGTATGAACGCTGGGGCTTTTCGAGTATTGACGAACAGCAATGTCGTCACGGTATTAAATACACGCCAATGGAATTTGTTGTCGAAAACTAAGATCTCAAATGTGAAACGAACTGATATTTCAGACATAAAAAAAGCGCTTACCGGATGGAAGCGCTTTTTTATTGCTTTAATTATTACATTTTCTTAAATAACAAAGTAAAACGGTCTGTATTACCAGTCACTGTCTTACGGCCTACTTCATAACGAAGTTCGTCATCGGCTTTGTAATGCAAATTCGAGTAATCCACAAACTTAAATCCTGCTGCTTCGATTTCTTTAATTGCTAATACAGGATCGAAACGACGGCCATTTTCATCATTTTCACGTTGCATATGGCGACGAGTATGGTCAACAACACCGTAAATACCACCAGATTTTAATGCTTTAAACGCCGCTTTATTCATGTCATGACGCGCGCTTTCAACAAAGTTATGATAATTACGAAAGGTTAATACTGCGTCGAAATCATTGCTTCCTAAGTTTAGGTTTTCGATTTCAAAATCACGAAGTTCACGATTATATTTCATATCAGCTTCAGGGTTGATGATTGTCACTTTATCAAAACCTGGTTTGCTGATCAGATTCTTTTTAATGCGGTCAGTGCCAATTGCTGCATAATATTTACCATTATCGCGTAATGCTGGCGCTAACAGTTTAGTATACCAACCACCGCCAGGGATAAGTTCTAATACCTTCATGTCATCTTTAATGCCAAAGAATTCCAGCGTTTGAACTGGGCGGCGATTTCTATCGCGTTTTACTTCTTTAGCGGTGCGAATATCAGACTTCATTGCCTTCTTAACACCTTCGCTGAGATCTCCAGCATGGGCACTTCCCATACAAAATACAGCTGCAATGGTTAATGGTAACAGTTGTTTAATCATCGTAATTCCTTGTTGCGGTTATTATTTGAGATTGATTATTAATGACATTGGTGAAAATTGAAATCATTGATTACCAGCGTATTCGGTTAAATGAGTAACAAAACATTTCGATTATCACAGTTTATAACTTTTGATTGCTAACGTATTTAACAAAGGCATCACTCATAGAGTAGGGAAGATCTTGCTGTTCACTTGCTTGTAGCAATGCATCATAGCCTTCTTTGCCTGCAATGGTATACGCCGATGAAACACCGTAATAATACGCTTCAGACGAGATTTCTTGCCATTGCCCATCTTGATTAATTAGCAATGAACTAATACGTTCACCCTTTGGATTATCATCAATATAGGTAAATCGTAGACCGTGACAATAAGGGTAACTGCCGTCACCAGTGCCAATCACGTCATTATTTTTTGCATTGTTAATACCACCTTCAAGCGCAGCTTTTAAAACCTTACCTTGAACTCTATAACGTACAATTTGTATTTCAAAGGGTAATAAACGCCCGCAAATATCAGCAGCTGTTAATGGCCCCTTATTGAGTGAAACGCGAACGCCGCCTGCATTATGCAGTGCAAAGTCGGTAGGGTGATGCTCATTGGCACAATGATAAAAGGCACTGGCGACTAATGGCGCTATCTCACTGCCATTAGGTAACGATTCATTCGGTACCCGCACATGGCGATAATCTTTTGACAGGTTAGTAATCACATTCGCTTTCATCGCTTCAATCAACGGACGATAATCATGATAGATACATTCAGTCACTTGAGCACATGGTTTAGTCAATTCAAACAAAGTGCTGCGAGCCATAAAATCATTACATTGACTTATTTTATCAGCGCTTAAATGATTATTGTCTGGCTCATGATACCAATTGGTGCAAGGCAAGAGTTTTATACCGCCTTCTTGTTCAATGACTCTGCCATTTTCATCAAACGTTAATTTACTTAGGCCAATTGACTCGGCGTGTTTGCCAGCTTGTAAAATTAAAGTGTCGTTGATGACAATTTGCGACTGCTCTGTTGATGACAATCCCAATTCACTGAAATCGCCTGTTAACGTATGGGAATGACCACCGACAATGACACTGATGCCAGAAACTGCCTGAGCTAGCTCTCTATCACCTTGATAACCTAAATGAGACAGCACAATAATATGTGAGATGCCTTGTCGCTGAATGTGCTCAATGGTGCGTCTGGTGGTTGCTATCGCATCAAGGAAATGGCAATCATGATCTGGACAGCCTATTTTTGCCATTTGATCTAACGTAATACCAACAATAGCCAATTCTTTATCGTGTAATGGCCGTGTGATGTATGACGCGATTGCTTTGTTGTTATCGTAATGAAACAGGTTGTCGTGAGTCGCTAGTGGTAGTTCTTTGTTGGGATTTTCAAACTGCAAATCCATATTGCCTGCTAAGCAAGGAAATTTGGCCGCTTTTATAAACTGAGATAACGGTAAATTTCCCAAATCAAACTCATGATTACCAATCGTCATTGCGTCCGGCATCATTTTATTAAGCAACACGGCATTGGCTAAGCCCTTGAATCGGCTAAAGTACAAACTTCCTTGAAAACTATCGCCTGCATGTAGAAATAGCGACGGTGTGTTTTGCTGCTTGGCAATATTCCTGAAGTTGTTTATGGCACTTGCGATCATTGCATAACCACCACAAGGTACTGATAGTTTTATGGCGCCATCAGCTAAAGGAAGTCGCAACGATAACGGCGTTGGTTCAAAGTGTGAATGGGTGTCATTAATGTGTGCTAGGTAAAGCGAATAGGTCATTTAGCCTCCTGTGAAAGCTGAGCTTAGCACGAACTAATGACTGAAATATGTCATTTATTATAAAAAAACAACATAACAGATTAAAATTTAAACTGTTGTGTAAAGTTAAAAACTAAGTATCATTATTTATTGAAATCAGCAACTAATGGAGCAGTTGACGTCGTATGTCTAGTTTTTCTAACTCAACGTATTCTCAGGAAAAATCGTTAACACAACAGTTAATTCAGATTTTAATTATTCCCACGCTTGTTCAATTAATTGGAGTTGGCTTTTGTAGCTGGTTCTTTGAAATAAGTTGGTCGGCTGTTGCTGGTATTTTAGCCGTGAGCGGACTGGCTACCGTGGTATTTGTGTTAGCGGTAAAAAATAGTCTTTTCTCCAGTATCACTGAGCTTGATAACTATGCATCAAGTATTCGTTCTGGTGATAATATCAATTTAACCAAAACACTTTCGCAAGATAAAGGCGGTATGCTATCGCACGCTTTTAACAGGCTAAATAAGAATAACGAAGAAATGGATGAGTCTTTATGTTCTCTCTATGCTTCCTCTGCGCGGCTTCATCCCATGTCAGAAGAACTCAATAACTCTTATTCAACCATGATGCAAAAAGCGACCATGCAAGATAGTTTAGGTCATGGAATTCACGATGCGCTTAATCAAGTGGGTGAAGCGTCGAATAACTTACATCAAGATTTAGCGTCATTGATTGAACAAGCGAATGTTAGTGCACAGTCATCAAAAATTGCACAAGACTCGTCGTCACAAGCAAAAATTAGTGTGACAAACCTACAAGAAAAGCTAACACAAGCAGCAACTCATATTGATGTGTTGAAAAAAGACAGCGATGAAATTAATACTATCATTGATGTGATTAATTCTATTGCAGAGCAAACCAATTTATTAGCATTAAACGCTGCCATTGAGGCTGCTCGCGCTGGTGAGCAAGGTCGAGGATTTGCAGTTGTTGCAGATGAGGTTAGAACGTTGGCAGAGCGCACTGCAACCTCGACTCAAGAGGTACGAGATCTCGTGACGCGCATTGCTAGCAGTACAGACAATGCGTACAAAACAATGCAAGTGGGATTAGAATCGTCGAACGAGTCGGTAAGTTTGTCTTCTGACACTTCCGAGCATCTTAATATTGTATTAGAAGCTATTAATAGTATTAATCAGTTATCAGGCAACATTAAACAATCATCAGATATTCAAATGTCTGTCTCGCAAGATGCGCAACGAGAAATTGATAATATGGTGGCATTGAATCAAGAAGTGTTGGCAAGTTCTCGAGAACAAGAGCTTTCATCAAATGATTTAGTCGCATTATCACATTCATTACTGACAGTGCTTGAT
>CAJXRU010000060.1 GCA_913060565.1 uncultured Gammaproteobacteria bacterium
CTACACTATCCTCTTCGTCGGCAGCGTCAGATGTGTATAAGAGACAGATATTATCGGGAGTTCTAGCAAATAAAGGAAAGGCGCAAAGACCAATAGAACACGTCACTTTTAATTCAGTGCTTTTATTCAATTGAATCGCCGTTTCTTTAATTTGCTGACGTAATCGTTCTGCAATGACTTCGGCGCGAGCAATCGATGACTCTCGAACAATAAGTAAAAATTCTTCGCCCCCCCACCGAATAAGGTGATCGGTTTCCCTAGCGATCAAACGAATACGATTGGTTATTTCAATGAGTACTGTATCACCATTTTGATGGCCGTATTTATCATTAACGCGCTTGAAATGGTCGATATCTATCAAGATAAACACTAAATCGGAGCCATCAACTCGCTTACTTTCACCAGTTAGCTGTTGATATTTTTCAAGCACATTCGTTGTTTCATATTGCATCGCTTGATCGAGATAACGGCGGTTTTTGATACCAGTTAACGGATCGGTCATACTCATTGTTGCCAATTCATCTGATACTTTTTGCAATGACAAGGTGCGCTTTTTAACTTCTTGTTCAAGAAAGTCTTGACGCTTTTGAAGTCTCGCGGTTCTTGCTTTTACGCTCAGCCAAATTAGTAAACCAATAAATAGTAATGCAGCAATTTTTGCCCAAAGTGTTTGATACCAAAACGGCATAACACGAATGTGCATCAAGTGAGAACCAGGATCCCATTGCCCTAGTCGATTAGAGCCTTGAATTTCTAGCTGATAGTCACCCGGCGGCAATGTGGTAAATGCGGCGACTCGATTATTGTCACTTCGTTCCTGCCATTGTTCATTTAATCCAAGGAGTCGATAACGATATTTTATGCTCGTTGCAACAAAATCTAAGGAAGAAAACTTAACACTGAGTTCATTGCGATCAGCGGCAACTACGATGGGCGTAGATTCTTCACCTCCGAGCTCAGCATCAAAGCTAGTTACATTACCGTTTTGAATTGCAGTGATCGCTAGAGGTAAAAACGAAGAGTTTTGCTGCCACAACTCAGGATCTATAATCGTCATGCCATTGCGGCCACCGAAAATTAACTCGCCATGCGAAGTATTTAAAGCAGCTTGTCGATAATACGGGGCGAACAATACACCGTCATGTGATTTAAGTGATTGAACAGCTAATGATTCAATATTAATGACATCTATACCGGCGCTGGTACTCGACCAAACATTACCGTTATCATCAATTTGCATTGAACGAACTACATTGCTCGACAGTCCTTGCGCTTTAGTCAGCTGAGAAAAGTGTTGAGGATGCTCACCAGATTCACCAACAAAGATACCGTTTCCTTCTGTGCTGATCCACAATCGCTGCTGTTGGTCTTTCAATATTGACGATACAAAACTGGTCGCAAGTACATTGTGTTCTTGAGAGAGTTGATAAGTGAGTTTGCCTTGGCCATCAATCCAAACTAGTCCCTGCCAAGTACCAATGGCGTATTCATTCGGTGAAAGCCTCAAAACAGCAGTTGTGCGAATATCGTCAAATTCATGCGATAGGTTAAGCGCAGCAGCGTTAGGTGATTTACCGTTGTCGATTTTCCATAATCCATCAGTGCCACCCGCTAAAATGACATCGTCAAACGTTTTAACGACACCAGAATAGGCTTTATCACTGCGCCTTTTTACAGTCAGTCTTTTTAATGTTGATTGTTCATGGGTATAAACGCCCCAATTACTGCCAATAATTATTTTGCCAGATTGTGTTTTTGCTAGCGACTCGATAGCACCGACAGGCAAAGCGCTTTCGGGATTGGACGCGTCTATCGCAAGATGCTTAACCTTACCTAATGAAGGTTCAATAATATCAATGCCCTTTTGGCGTAACCCTAACCAAATTTTTCCCGTGTTATCTTCAAGCATTGCATTAATATTAGTGTCTGAAATGCCATTGCTACGCGATGTATCACCAAATAGGCTGATGACTGATTTTTGCGTTGCGTCAAACAGGCTTAACCCTCGACTGCTACCAACCCACACTAAGCCACTTTGAGATGTATAAAGTCGCCAGATTTCATTACTCACAATGCTGCGCTGATTTAGTCGGTCATTTTCAATTCTTGCCCCATTGCTACCATCAACACTCATTTCAATAATGCCGCGCCCATACGTTCCGAGCCAAACAACTCCCGGCGACACTTCCGTCATTGAATATATCCATTCATTGGCAAAATCAGGAATGCGAAGTTGAGACACATTAAGCTGCGCATCAATAGTGACAACACCTGCCGCAGGTGTTCCGACCCAAATGATCCCATTGCTGTCTTGTAACACCGTTGAAATCCGGTTATTTGACGGTAATTCATTTGAGAGATCAAACAGCGAAAATTGTGTTTGATGCGCTTGTTTATAAAAAAGGCCGTGATTTGTAGCAAGCCACAATGAATTGTCATTTGCGAAAAGAAAGTCAAAAGTACGCGATGGTTTATCTACAGTCGTCGAATTTAATGTGAAAGATTGGGTGGCAGATGATTGTGTATTGTATTCAAAGACAGCGTCATTAGTGCTCACCCAAATAATAGATGAGTTATCATCGCTGTTTATTGCGATATCGGTAATTGAAGTGGGCTTATTTTGTGCTAATTCATGACGTTTAAATTGACGAGTTGCAGGATCAAACTCAATCAAACCTTTATTGGTTCCTAACCACAACATGCCTTTAGCGCCTAGTCGAATGACATTGACACTATTTGAGGTCAAAAGCGGTGAAGAAACATATTCAAAATGATGACCATCGAATCGCGCTAGTCCTTTACCTGTCCATAGCCAGATAAAACCAATAGAATCTTCTGCAATCGCACTAATTGCGCCATTAGGCAGGCCATCATTTACGGTGTAATTATGAAAAACACGATCATGCCAATCCCATCGCTGAGATGCCAAAGTATCCTTACTCATGAACGGCACAATGATGAGCATTAAACAGAGAAAAGAGATGAACTTGTTGATAGCTATCAGTCCTGAGCTAGCGATAAAGTAAATTAAGAGTCATCACACTAATAAATCTAATAAGATCACGCAATAACTAAACGACATAAAATAATAAAAAGTTAGTCAAATAATGCAGCCTTATTGATTATTTAATTAAATTGGCATTGTATTCCAGTCATAAACATTACTGTTTAGAAATAAGACGGCTGCCGTTAAGGCTATAATACTTGCAGAACGAGCATTTCTACCAACCATTTTCATTCGTTTTAACTCCATCAAACTTGCGATTAAACACAAACTTACGCTGATAAAAATATAAAAATAAGTCGATAGCTGATTAGTTATTTAAAACGGTGAATGTTCTCTAAGCTCAGGGGCTATAGGTGCACAGCTAAACAGCCTCATAACTGCCGCCAAATAGTGAGCAGAATTAATAGTTTGAAAACTAAATAAACTAAATAAACTAAATAAACTAAATAAACTAAATAAACTAAATAAACTAAAAATACTAGCCATCAGTCCTATGGCGATAAAAATTAAACTGGCGTACTACATGTGCTTCTCCTTGTTCGGAGCAACTTTACCAAACGTACGCCAGTATTCAATGAGAGTTTGACAGCCAATGCTCAGTATTGGTCGTTGGCGTTAACCTGTCTATTTTTATTTACGACCCTAATGCTAGTAAGTCGTTAGATTGAAAATCTGAGATGAAAGATTTTTAGACAACACCTCTGTCAAGTTTTCCTTGAGTTGTTTTAATCCACGTTCAAATACAAAACTGCCCATACTGATACGTTTAACGCCATAATCGGCCAGCGCATCAAAGTTGGTTAGCTGCGCCATACACATGACATTAATAGGTAATGAGGTGCTTTGCACACAAGTCTCGATGTCAGAGCGTTCAGTAATACATGGGATGAAAATACCATCGGCACCTGCTGATTCATAAAAAGCAATGCGGGTTAGCGTTTGTGTTAATGCATCCTGTGTTCCCAATAAAAATGGATCGGTGCGCACATTCACAAAGATATCGATTTGCTCATTGTTTAACATTTGCTTGACGGTTTTTAGTGTTAAAGAAAATGTCTCTGCATCAACAAGAACACGTTCGCTAGCTTGCGTACTCTCATTATTATTCACCAAACTATCTTCAATATTAATACCCACTACGCCAAATACTGCTAACTGCCTAATGTGCTCAACAATCACCAAAGGATCGTCACTGTAACCAGCTTCTAAGTCGACGGTTAGCGGCAATGAGACTTGGCTGGTAATGCGCTCAACGACAAAACACAAGGTTGAAAACGCCATTGACTCGCCATCTTCGTAGCCAAAGGTCGCTGCAATGGCCGCGCTAGAGGTTCCAATGGCTTGAAAACCTAACTCTTGCGCTTGTTGTGCACTTGGCACATCCCACACGTTGGCAATAAGTAGTGCATGTTCTTGTTGATGTAATTGTTTGAAATTCATTGTATTCTCCGGTTATTAATAACCGGAGAATATCGATTTAAGAGAGGTTCCAGCTACCGAAAACTGGACAAGCATTTTTTATTGTTTTAATCCGCTATCAAGACTTATCATTTTTTGCTGCGCGACGTAACTCACCAATTTAATTGCAACACCGTAAAGTAAACTTAGTGTTGCTACTGATAATGCGGGCGCAAAAGAAGAAAAATCTTCAATGACATTTCCAATTGCAATAATCCCAATAAGCATCATGAACATACCTAGAATCAACCCCGTATTTCCCAATGTGGAAAAAACAACTATCGAGCGTTTGTAGTGCTCATTATCATAAGAACGATTGCCGTTTAGGAGCATGCCGAATGCGCGTTTCACCTCACTATAAGACGTCGCAGCACAAGTTAGAATAAGTGCGGGCGGAAACACAATGAGAAATGAGGGTATATCAATAAATAAAGAAATACCTGAACTTATATACATCGCAAATAATGTCATAAATAAAAAGAAAATCATCGCTAGAATAAACATAACTACACTCCGTTGAGTTTGTAACATAAATGAATAACCGCTAAATAATACTTGGCGCAAATACCACAGATTGGCGCTTAGCATTCCGTGTTTTTGGTATTTATCGCCGAACGCCTCTTCAAGGTCGCCAAGGACAGGTTCTCTTATAGAAGCTGGTAACGCCCACGATAGAAAGCCAGAGATCGCTCGTGGCGGACGTAATTGAGATGATAATGATTTACTCACAGCTGTGCTCACCTCGCAGTGTCACATCTTGCCACATAGTATTTAACGCTTGTTTAGAACGCTTTAGTGCTTGCTCGCCTGACGCTGATACCTTGAAGTATTTTTTGGCACGGCCACCTCGTTCGCGAGTTGCCTCGCCCATTTTACTCTCAACAAACCCTTTCTTTTCTAATCGCTCTAAGGTTGTGTAAAGTGCGCCAATGGTGACATCTCGCTCAATTTTATCAGCTAATAATTGGCGAATAGTCGTACCATAAGCGTCATCGCCCAAACTTAGAATCGATAGCAATAAAAACTGCTCAAACTCACCTAAGTATTTTTCTTTTGAACTCATAATCCCTCCTTATATAAACTACAATGTAGAATATATTAACTAATGTCAACATTTATTCTACTTTGTAGTGTTAATAGTTAAATTAACCAATAAGAGTTAATACTTGCCCTAAAATAGTGCGCTGTTTCGCTGTTGTAATACCAAATCGTAAGCTTTTTTTGTCGTCACATAATCGAACATAGATTGCGTGTTGGCATAACGACTCGAATAACTGAGGGGCAAGTTGTGACTGATTTAAGTGAATGGTTATAAACAAGTCAGTATGCGTGATGCGATGCAGCGTGTTTTTATTTAGAGTACTTTGCAACATTTCTACCATCGCGTGAGTGTCTTGCGATAATCGTTTACGTTGATTCGTGTGCCATGCATTGTCACTTAGCGCTTGAGCAGCAATAAATTGCGCAGGGCCATTAACCTGCCACGGGCCTAGCGAATCAGTTAATGCAGCGATCCAATGACGATTGGCCAATACGAAACCAACTCTGATCCCCGCCAAGCCAAAAAATTTACCAAATGAACGTAGAATAATGGTGTTGGAATCGTCAATTGATGAAATCATCGATTGTGATGGCGTGATGATATCCATGAATGCTTCATCAACGACAAGCAAGCCATTGAGAGACGCTATATGCTGCTGATAAATCAATATTTCTTGCTTGGTAAACAGTTTGGCTGTTGGGTTATTGGGATTAATAATCACCAATACACAGTATTCGTTAAGCCTCGCTAACGGTGGTAATTCGTCATCATATAATCGAATCGTAAATTGCGCTTGTTGCCATGCCTGTTGATGCTCTTTGTAACCATTTTTTGGTAGATAGACAATAGTAGAGTGTGGCGATTTATCGCGCCATAAACTCGGTAAAAGCTTTATCACGGCTTGACTACCGTTAGTGTTCGCCAAAGACTCATGACCATAATAATTAGCTGCTGCACTAATTAATTCATCATTAATCTGAGGGAGTTGTTGATACGCAGACAGTGGAATATCACCAATAGGATAGTGATACGGAGCAATGCCCGTTGATAAATCTAACCACTGGGATTGTTCAATACCGAACTGTTTAGCGATTTGTGCCAGTTGACCGCCATGCGTTAATAATGCCATTTAATTGATTGCCCTTGCTGTTTCTATAATAGGAACTAAAACGTCAGTAATATTTGAGTGATGCTAACGACTAGCAATAAAATCAATGACGCCCGTTGCACGAGCGTAATGCTACGCACAATATCTTGCTGCGAGACATTATCGCCCTCCCCCAGTTGAACAGAGTGATGTGTTTTTCCATGATAGATAGCACTACCACCTAATTTAATATTCAGCACAGTTGCGCCTGCGGCCATCGCCCAGCCACCATTGTGGCTTTTGTATTGACTGCCTTGTACAAACGCATTGCGAACACTACTTAATAACTTACCTTGTATGGCGTAACAGCAGACTGTAACTTTGCCACTAACGAACCCCAGCACATCATCCAAACGGGCAGTAAAACAGCCAAAGTCGTTAAATCGTTTATTTTTGTAGCCCCACATAGCATCCAAGGTATTGGCTAATCGATGTATTAGCGCCAGCTCAATACCGCCAATGGCATAGTAAAACAATGAGGCAATTACAGCGTCGTGTCCGTTTTCTAACATCGACTCAACAGTTGCTCGTGACATCTGTTGAGTTGACAGAGCGCTGGTGTCTCGGCTCACTAAATACCCAGTGAAATGACGCGCCAGTGGTAAATCACCATCACTGAGCGGTCGATAAATTTGCATCGCATGTTGCTTTAGACTGGTTAAGCCAATGATGAGATACAGCAATACGCTATCAAATAAGAGAGAAAAAACCTTAAACGTTAACAGGTGTTGGCTATTTTCAATGCCGCATTCAACAATGAAATGACTAGCCCAATAGATGGCGGCGGGTAACGGCAACACAACAATTGACCATGCCAAGACACCATAAAATCTGGCATCATTATTCTCAAAATGGCGATTTAACTTTCTTTCAAGCCACGCTGCAATGTTGCCAAAACCAATGAGCGGGTGAAATTTCTTTGGCTCTCCTAGTAGGCTATCTAACAGCAGCGCAAGCGCGATAACCAGCGCCAGATCATATGACTGAATAACGATAAACAGCTGGTTCATGAGTTAAACAGCAGCCAATGATAAATGACGCTGAGTCACACAAAACGACAGCTTAATCATTTTGCCATTGGGATAAAGTGAAAATGCCGATTGTGACGAACTAGCGCCTAATCGATGCATCAAACAGCGCAGTGCCTCACCGTGAAATATCACTAACACGTTACGCTGTGAACTGTGCTGTGCAATAGTGACCAACGCTTCATAAATACGATCTGAACACGCTTGAGCACTTTCTCCATGCTCCATGGACAGAGTAGTAACTTGCTGCAACATTTCATCAAACTCAGGCAGTGACTTTAGTTGCGCAACGTGTTCCCCTTGCCATTGCCCAAGGTTTCTTTCAATGAGTTGTGGCTCGATTTCATAAGGTACACCCAGTGCATTACAACAAACTTTAGCGGTTTCAACGGCTCGGCCAAGTGGCGATGAAATGATCTGCGCTATGTCATATTGCTGTAGTGATGAAGCGAGCTCTTTAGCTTGTCGCTCACCAGCATCGGTTAATGGACTATCAAGATGTCCTTGCAAACGCTGGGTCTGATTCCATACGGTTTCACCGTGCCGGGCTAAGTAGATATTGGTGCTCATGGTTATGTCTATTGGAGGCAGTGGCGAGCAGCATACCCAAATCAACTAACCACTTCAATATATACCCAAGCCACTTGAAGATGCATGTTTTCTACCCGAACTCCCAAAGGGCAAGGCGATAAGCGACCAACCGGCAACTGCTCCTGCGTTGCTCTAGCTCCGGTATCCATACCGTCGTACGTCGTTATAAGATATTTATTAATTTCTACATGGATGTAGAGCATTAGGATAACGCAGGAGCAGTTATCGGGAATGACTTAACGACACATCTTATGCCTAGTATTTGGCACGCTTCTCGACTTGCTGAAATCGAGCATCTTCATGTAGCTTGGGTATATGCTACTTAATTATCGGTAGAACCGACTTAAATTCAGATGTACCTGCTTGCTCAAGCAATTCATAAACCGCCATTTCAACACAGGTATGTTGCGCACCATATTGCAGCATTTTTTGTTTGGCAATCTCAACATTAAACTCAGCACGTGAAGAAATAGCATCGGTGACAACCTCAACATCATAGCGATGTGCCAATAGCCCCCGCACTGTTTGATAGACACAAATATGTGCTTCAATACCAGTCACTAGCCACTGTGTTCTACCGCTATCTTTCATTGCTTTTTCGATTTCAGGTTCACAAAGTGCGTTGAAATGTTGTTTTTCAAAACGCGGGTAATTAGGCAATAAAGAAGCAATGCTATCGACCGTTTTGCCTAATCCTTTTGGGTATTGTTCAAACCAAATAATAGGAATTTTTAATATTTCACAACATTGAATAAGTCGCTCAATATTTGAAAGTACGCTATCGCTGTTATGAACATTCAATGCTAAGGAGCCTTGAACATCAACGACAATCAGTCCACATTTATCACGTGTTAACATAAATATCTCTCTAGAGGCACAGCCTCTAAGCTAGGTTAGAGTCTCTAACCTAGCTTAACTGATTAACTTAGTCTCTACGACGTCTGACTAATCCTCCGACACCAATTAACCCGAGCAATGTCATCAATGACAATGCACCGCTACTTTTTTCTACTTTTTCTGCAATCATAACGACTCGTTGTTGGGCAGGCTGCCGCTGTAAAACGGAGATACGGCTTTGATCGACAAGCTTAGTATTACCGAGCGAATAAGGCGCAGATAACGACGACGCATTTAACAAGCTTTGATCAAACTCTAACGCAACCGTTTGTTGACCTGGTGATAAATAGTACGCCGAGCTACTTTGCATCAATGGCTGCATGGCGCCACTGCTATCTTGACCATATACAATGCCACTTAATGCATAACGACCTTCGCTGGCTACATCCAAATTAATTGATGCGCTCTGTAATGAGGCGCCTTCAATAGTCATTCGGGCTGTCGGAGCGGCGACAGCAAAGGCTAACTTACCATGACGTAATACATGCTTGCCGTTGTCATTCGCTGTTGATTCAACATGTAATTCAAATAGTTGACCACGCATTTCATTTTGCACATATGTTGGCAAATCTACTTGAAACTGATCACCATTAACCACATAGCTCACTTCATTCATTTCACCATTTGGTGCTTTAATAAACGTACGATGAGATGTATTGCTTAATACACTATCGTGATTCGCCATCGTCGCTTTAAAACTCGCCTGACCACCTGCTAGATAAGCTTGCTGATTAGTCACTAGCGACTGTCGATACGCCGATCCCTTTTCTTTAACATTAATGATGTACTTTTGCGTCGGCGCTAGTTGCTGAGAAACACGTAATTGAAATTGTCCCGTACCAGCAGCAGCTGACATTTTAACGGCACTCGAATTTGCTAAAATGCTCGCGGTAGCCATTTGTTCCTGACTTACTCGCTGACTAAATGCTTTTTCAATAAACCGCTTATCTTTACGAAGTTCTAGAAACTGCGGATCTATTGCGTGATTGTCAGGAAGTGGCTGACCAATACTTTGTTTTGCCGACAAACGAATCAAAGATTCAGGTTGGTTCACGTTCAACATTAAGCCGTTATTTAATGTTTCTCCATCAACTTCCAGCCAATACTCATCGCTTACCGATTGAAGACCAAACTGCGGTTGCAGATCAGAATTGATAGCTTGGCTAAAATGAACAGGTTGCTTTTCAATAGTCGCTTCTAGTACAGGTAAATGAACCAGTTGTGATGATTTAGGCGCTAGCGAAGGCGCTTGAGATGTTGCTTGTAATGCCGCAGAAAACGTAACGCTGCTTAAGATCACTAATGACAATGTAGATAATTTCATGGCTTATTCCTTAAATATCGTTACGAATGATGACATCGAGATTAAAACAATCGCGGCGACTTTGTTGATGACTCAGAGGCTCACCACCCTTTGTACGTTGCTTATCAACAAACCATGTACTACCTGCACCACTTTGTGACGAACAATTTAAAAACCC
Source organism: uncultured Gammaproteobacteria bacterium (assembly GCA_913060565.1). Lineage (GTDB taxonomy): Bacteria > Pseudomonadota > Gammaproteobacteria > Enterobacterales > Psychrobiaceae > Psychrobium. The sequence continues at coordinate 10,652 of CAJXRU010000060.1, forward strand.
GTCTGAGCAAGAATCTAACCAATTTTGCGTTGTTTCTAAGGCCACTTGATATTGATAACCCGCACAATAACTGTCGCCATCCCAAAAAGCTGAATCAACATCAGAGCCAACAATTGCTTTGAATGTTTTTGGCAGAGCAGGACGACCAGATGTGCCATATAAGAAGTTCTGATTGTAATGAGCCATCCAACTCACTTGTTGTTGCTTCACCGCATCAGAGCCATAGCCAAGTAACCAACCTAACGAACTTTCAAAAGCATTGCCTTGATGAACAGCATCCGCTAACGGCGTACCTAAACTTGAAGGCGCTATCGCAATTACTTTGTCGATTGCCGTTACAATCGCTGGATAACGACTGTCATAAGTTAGATTAGACATGATCCAACGAATCACATTACCGCCATTTGAGTGGGTAATAATGATCATCTCATCAATGCCTTTATCATTGATAAAGGTGGTTAACTGCGCTGCTAAACATCCAGCGGCCTTTTCATTCCACATAAATTGATCAAAATCGCAATTGACGACGGTATAGAGCGATTGATTATTAAGACCTCGTTTAACTGAATTAACAAAATCTCCTGTCCAGTAGTCGTTATAAGCATCTGTTTGGGAGCCTGTGCCGTGCACAAATGCGATACCTTTATTGGCTATCGCTGGCAAACTCACCATTGCCAACACAACAAACAACGTCGATAATATTCTTCTCATGATGTTTCCTTTTATTATTATTTTATGCATGGTCGAACCTCCGACCTTTATTTTGCAACATTTTTTTAACATTAAGAATTTTCGTTTGCAAGCGTGTTTTTATTGCTAAAAATGGTAGTGAGGAAGAAAAATAGTTAAACGTTGTATTAAGTATTTACTCTAATTGAGATAAGATAATAAGCTATTTAGGCACTAGTGATATTAAACATCTGAGCTGTTATGTTTAGACAACTGTTCAACCAGTCTAAAAATTATTTTGTCACTAACAATAAAAGTGTGACGAATACAAAAAAAGCGATTAATATTATTAATTCGCGCAGCAACTTATCAATAGTAGCTTGCCATGCTAAAGTAAAAAAAATGGATAAAAGTAACTATTAATGACTAAAGAAATATCAGTCCTGGTAGAACAGGCTCAAGCTTTATGTGTTGAACGCGGTGCTCGTTTTACCACTGCTCGTAAAAAAGTATTGGAACTTATGTTGATTCATGGAGGCGCTGTTAGTGCATATGATCTACTTGATAGCCTCAAAGAAACTGACACTAGCGCAAAACCTCCAACAATATACCGTGCATTAGACTTCTTGCTTGAACAACATTTTATACATCGAGTAGAGTCACAAAATGCATTTATTGCGTGTAATCATTTTACCGACAATCATCAACTGCAATTATTTATATGTGAGCGATGCAAAGAAGTGCAAGAATTGCATTCACCGCAGATCCAGCAGTCGCTAAATGAACAAGCAAGATTGAACGATTTTTTAATTCACAGTCAAACTGTTGAAGCCCGTGGCCTTTGCCACAATTGCCGACAAGATTAAACTTTATACACTAAGGAAGTATTAAAAAAATGAATGTTGATTTTATCAATCCGTTTTTAGACTCATTACTTAATGTTCTAAAAACAATGGCGAGCACTACATTAAACCCAGGTAAACCAGCGCTCAAGAAAAATGCGGTTGCACATGGTGACGTGTCAGGGCTTATTGGCATGATTGGACCAAGTACAAAAGGTTCACTGTCAATTTCTTTTGAGGAATCTCTCGCCCTAAAAATTATGCATCGCATGCTTGGTGAGTCTCCTGCAGAAATTAACGAAGAAGTCACTGATATGGTTGGTGAAATCACCAATATGGTAACAGGTGGTGCGAAGAACTTACTCGGTGAAAAAGGTTATGAGTTTGATATGGCGACGCCTGTTGTTGTATCTGGAAAAAATCACAGCATCAGCCATTTATGTGATGGCACAAAAATCATGATCCCATTTACTTCTGATGATGGTAATGCAGTTATTGAAATTTGTTTCGATTAACCAAGTCATTGCTTTTCATTTCAATATAGCGGCTCACGAGCCGCTTTTTTATTACTCAATTTCTCACGTTTGCCAATAACATAGTCAATGTGACAAAAACGTGAACTTATTTTTTTCTTGTTTTTCCATAACTTAGCCAAAATAACACTAACACTCACGTTAATACATAAAGCAATGATATTGATTATCATTTGTTTAACTGTAGAATGATGAAAAATTTTAGTCTTACTTACTATTAATGGAAGTTAAAAATGTTCAAATCAAAACCTAGTGTTATTGCAACTGCAGTTCTTCTTTCTCTTGGTTTAAGTGCCTGTGGTGGTAGCTCAAACAGTTCGACGCCAGCGCCAACTCCAGCTCCTACACCAACTAATACAGCGCCAACAGCTGTTGCATTATCAGCTAACGAAGTTGCTGAAAATGACGTAGCTGCGACTATCGGCGCTTTAACAGCAACCGATGCCGATTCAGGTGACACTTTCACTTATACAGTTGATGATGAACGTTTCGAAGTATCTGGTAGCGATCTAAAGTTAAAAGCTGATACTTCATTGAACTATGAAGTTGTAAGCAGCGTGCCACTAAAGGTAACGGTGACTGATAGCTCAAACAACACATTCGTTCAAGATTTAACAGTAAATGTTACAGATAGCATGGGTGTTCAAGCTGTTATTGATGATTTAGGTGACCTCCCTAAAAACTATGCATTTACTAGCAAATTCGATGCAGCTAAAAGCAGTGTTAGCCATTCAGGTCAAGCAGCGCGTCATGTACTGATCAGTCAATTAAATAGCTATATTGGCAACGATATTGAAAAAGCAGGCCTAGCAAAAGATATCAAAGATGGTGTGATAACTTCTGGCGCTGAAGCAAAAGCAAAATTAATGCGCATGTATGCATCAACAGAAGCACAATGGGATGAAGACGCTGATGACGTTTTAACATTCACAACAACACCAACGGCCAAACAAACAACATTACGAGAAATCAGCAGTTCACATAAAAACCTGCAAGGAAAAATTGCAGGTCAAGATGGCGCAGATTCAACTCAATATAAAGACTGGACAAAAGAATTAGTTGGTTGGAACGAAAAAGGTTCAACGACTCCAGATGGCGTTGTTATTGCTTTAATTGATCAACTTGCCGCTAACGTTCAAACTCAGATTGATGGGACTGCACGTAAAGACATTATTGACGCGCCAATCACTAAATTATACATCCAAGAAGATGGTACAGACATTAAGCAGCTGCTTCAAAAGTTCATCTTAGGCGCGGTGGCATACTCACAAGGTACAGATGACTATTTAGATCACGCGACAGATGGAAAAGGCTTAAAGTCTGATAACGTAGATCAAGATAAAGGCACAAAAGCTTACACTTCAATGGAACACCAATTTGATGAAGGCTTTGGCTATTTCGGCGCCGCACATAACTACACGACTTATACTGATTTAGAGATCCGTGCTAAAAGTGGCCGCGATGAATTTAAAAATGGCTACAACGATATCGATGCCGATGGAAAAATCGACCTTACCGGTGAAATTAATTTTGGCAATTCAACCAATGCAGCAAAGCGTGATTTAGGTACAGTCGGTAATACCAATGCAACGGATTACACAACGCAAGCATTTAACGCATTTGTGACTGGCCGTGCAATTATTAACAATGCTGTTACGCGTGATTTAACAGCAGATGAACTAACCACGTTATTAGAACAGCGCGACATTGCTGTATTAACATGGGAAAAGGCAATTGCTGCAACTGTTGTTCATTACATCAATGATACAAATGCTGATTTAGACAAACTAGGCGCAACAGATTACACATCAGCTAATTTTTCTGATTTAGCAAAACACTGGTCTGAATTAAAAGGTTTCTCATTGAACCTACAATTTAATCCTCACAGCCCAATGACAGCTGAGAAATTTGCTTCATTACAGGGATTTATTGGCATGAAGCCAGTATTAACGAAAGATGAAGTAGCGGCTTACAAAGCTAAACTTGCTTCTGCTCGTACCCTACTACGTGAAGTTTACAACTTTGACGCGGATAACGTTGAAAACTGGTAGATACCTATAAACCACATTTAACAGTGGTTTATAAGACATAACGAAAAGGCCTGTATATTTCACATATTCAGGCCTTTTTCATGCCAATAATTTGATTAAAAACAATGATAATTCTTATCATTTGTGCTTAAATATAGCCAATTTGAGTCATCATTGCTCAATCGACTTTTTGATTGAATCTAAACGACTCGACTATCACTTGCATGACTCTGGAAATTCTATGAATCGACGTAATAATTCACTGCGCCAGCTAGTCGCTGTTGCTGCATTAACTTCTTTAGTGGCTTGTTCTGAAAGCTCTAGTAGTAAAGCAGGCTCTGACTTTGGCGACACTACGCCTACCACACCAACGCCTCCGCCAACGAATACTTTTAATCAACAAGCGTTACTGGCTAATATTGTCGATAATATTATTACTCCGACTTACCAACAGTTTGAAACACATGCAACTAATCAGCATCAAGCGATTAGTGACTATTGTGGTTTAGAAAAAGACTTCACAAGCGGCGATGATCGCCAACCTCTAACTGACTTATTAACCACTGCTCAAAGCCAATGGTTAACGACTATCAACCAGTGGCAATTAGCCGAAGTAATGCAAATTGGTCCGCTGACAGTCAACTCATCAACGCTTAGAAATAATATCTATTCATGGCCAGTTGTGAGCTATTGTGGCGTCGATCAAGACGTGATGTTTTTCCGTGCAGGCAACATTAATTCAACGCCTTACGATATTACAAACCGTACAGCAACAAGACGCGGTCTTGATGCGGTTGAATACCTGCTTTATAACAGCTCATTTGATCACAGTTGTAGCACGACAAAACCAATTCTAGAAACATGGCCTGATCTATCTGAGCAAGAAAAACGCGTAGCGCGCTGTAATTTTGCAACTGAAGTGGCTGACGATATTGCTAATAGTGCGAAATCTCTCAACCAACAGTGGGCAACATACGCAACGACATTAAAAACAGCTGGCGAAGCCGGTAATGACTTTGCTGATGTTCATGATGGTGTTAACGCGGTTAGTGACGCACTATTTTATTTAGACAAAATGGTAAAAGACAGCAAGATTGGCACACCATTAGGACTATTTAGCAATAGTTGTGGTGGTGTTGGCAGTGTATGTGTTGCCGATGTAGAGTCGCCACTAAGCGCTCAATCAGTCAGCCATTTAATTCAAAACCTTACCGCATTTAAACAGATTTTCACAGGTCAAGGTACTGACTCCGCCAATACCATTGGTTTTGACGATTACTTGATTGATGTTGACGACAAAGCAACCAGCGATGCCATTATCGCAAGTACTCAACAAGCAATAGATGATCTAACAGCTTATCAACAAAACCTTGCAGCTCAACTTAACGACGATGCGGCTATTGTAGAAACAAGCCATGGCAAAGTTAAGGCTGTTTCTGACAAGCTAAAAACTGACTTTATTAATTCGCTGGCTCTGAAATTACCAGCGACATCTGCCGGCGATAACGACTAATAGAGAATCTCATGAAAAAATTACTACTTAGCGCTATTGTCGCATCCATTGTTCACGGCCATGCAACGGCTGCTGACACTGACACAAAGAAAAAAACAGTCAATGAAAAGCACGTTGAAAAGATACGTATTCTAGGTTCAACAGACGGTTTACGGACCGACGCTGGCTCAGCAACATTCATTGATGAAGCAGAATTAGAAAAGTTTGAATATGATGATATCAACCGTATCCTAGCTAAAGTACCTGGGGTGAATATCCGTCAAGAAGATGGTTACGGTTTACGTCCAAACATCGGTTTTCGTGGCGCGACACCAGAGCGCAGTAAAAAGATTGCGTTGATGGAAGATGGTATTTTAATCGCACCAGCCCCCTATTCTGCATCTGCCGCTTACTATTTCCCTCAGGTAAGCCGCATGACTGGCGTAGAAGTATTTAAAGGACCCGCATCAATTAAGTATGGTCCAAATACCGTTGCTGGCGCGCTTAATTTAACGACCCGCGCTATCCCAAATGACAGTGAAGGCGGTTTAGATATCGCAGCTGGCAGTGATGGCTACAAGAAATATCACGTCCATTATGGCAATACCAATGGTGACTTTGGCTACCTAATTGAAGCATTAAATGTCAGTGCTGATGGTTTTAAAGAACTTGATAGTGGCGATGACACTGGCTTTGATAAAAACTCGTTCATGGCGAAGTTTAATTATGACTTGTCTACGGATAGTCTAAATCAACTTGTTGAATTAAAGTTAGGTTACGACGATGAATTATCTCACGAAAGCTATGTCGGGTTAACCGATGCTGATTTCGAGAAAACACCTAATCGTCGCTACTCAGCATCACAAAATGATCTGATGGATTGGGAGCACAGCAATGCTCTGTTCACCCATTACATGGAAACGAATGAGTTTTCACTAACGACTCGCGCTTATTACAACAAGTTTGAACGCTCATGGAACAAACTAAACGGATTTAATTTCGATAACCGTTTAGAAGATATCATTGCCGATCCAACCAATACTATCTATGCCGACTTTGTTGAAGTGTTAAAAGGCGAAAGAGATAGTGAAAATTCGCGTGAAAACCTTGTTTTAGGTGACAATGCTCGTGAATACTACTCATGGGGTATCCAATCAGATCTCACGAAATCTCTTAAGATTGCAAATATTGAGCATCAATTAGAGATGGGGATTCGCTATCACGTAGATGAAATAGAACGCAAACATACTGTTGATTATTTTGCGATGACAAATGGCCAATTAGTAAAAACAACAACCAATGAGCCAGAAAAGACCACATTTAACACAGAAGAATCAAAAGCATTATCTGTCTATATCCAAGACACCATTACGCTTGATGCACTGACGATTACGGCTGGTGTGCGTGGTGAATACATTGATTCAACGTATCAAAATACCTTCAAGGCCAATGATTGGTTAACCAAAGAAAGCCGCATTTGGTTGCCAGGCGTTAGCGCTTTTTACAAGCTTAATAACCAATTAGGCTTCTTGATGGGCGTTAACAAGGGTTATGTGCCAACCAGCCCACAGCAAGATCCGCAAATCAAACCTGAAGAAAGTGTTAACTATGAATTAGGTCTTCGTTATAGCGATGATGCAACCAACGCTGAAGTCGTGGCATTCTTTAATGATTACAGCAATTTAAAAGAGAGTTGTACTTTCTCAGCGTCAGCGAACTGTAACGTCGTTGATACTGAATATAATGCTGGGGAAGTTGATATCTATGGCTTAGAGGCGACAGCCAGTCATACCATTACGTTAACTGACAATTTAGATCTACCATTAAGCGCTGTTTACACCTACAGCCAATCAGAGTTTAAAGAAAGCTTTGTTTCTGATTTTGCGTTGTGGGGCGATGTAACTGCAGGTGATGAAGTACCTTATTTGGCTGAGCATCAAATTACACTTACGGCTGAATTGACTAATAATAATTGGCAAGCCGCCGTATTAGTAAAATACATCGGCGAAATGAAAGAAGCCGCTGGCACTGGTGTAAACTTTGAAGGTGTAAATACCGAGGCGTTAACAGTCGTCGATTTCTCTGGCAGTTATGATATTAATAATGGCGAACACGGTAGCGTTTATTTAAAAGTCGACAACATTTTTGAAGCTGTTGAATCGGTTAGTCATCGTCCGTATGGCGCTCGTCCAAGTAAACCGCGTCAAGCAGTGCTTGGCTACAAATACGCGTTCTAAGTAACCTATTAGGCACTAAACCACTTAGTGCCTTTTATTTTTATCATGTTAGATGCCCTACTCACCCCATTACTAGTCACTGGCGAATTAATCGCAACCTATTTAGTGGATGCTAATCAACGTATTTACTGGCTTTATTGTGTTATTGCCGTTGTGATGGCGGTCATGGTGTTTCATGCCAAAAAACTGTCCTATAAAGCGTTATTATCACCTCAAATTTGGTGGCATCAGTCAGCTCGCCATGATTATGTGATTTTCTTTATTAACCGTTTGCTAAAAACACTTGGAGTTATTCCAGTATTACTTGTCATGGCACCGTTTGCTATCGGCTTTTCTGGATGGTTAGAAGATGTTTTTGGTGCTCAAACGTTTTTAGATTTTCCTAGCTGGTTAATCATCGGAATATTCACATTAGTGCTCTTTGTTATAGACGATTTTACACGTTTTTTATTGCACTACTTACTCCATAAAATTCCCTTTCTGTGGGAGTTTCATAAAGTTCATCACAGTGCAAAGGTACTTACTCCGATAACTATATATCGATCGCACCCAGTTGAGAGTTTACTTTATAGTGCGCGCATGATCTTGAGCCAAGGGATCGCGGTTGGCATTTGTTATTACTTTTTTGGCCCAACGTTATCGATGTTTGATGTGCTCGGCGCTAATGTCTTTGTATTTGCATTTAATATAATGGGATCTAATTTGCGCCACTCTCATGTGTGGCTAAGTTGGGGAGAAAATTTAGAGAACGTATTTATTAGTCCAGCACAGCATCAAATTCATCACAGTGACAAACGTATTCATATAGATTGTAATTTCGGTTCAGCGTTAGCAATTTGGGATAAACTATTTGGATGTTTGATTTTAGCGAATACCGTTACATCTCCAAAAGACATTGCTTTCGGTTTAGGTAAAAGCTTCAAAGAACACGATAGCTTACTAAGTGTCTACCTAAAACCTTGTATTAATGCCATAAAATTACTAATTACTCCATTACTAAAACTAATCAAATCAACTCGTTAAAATAAAGCTTAATCTTTCTTGATCTAGATCAATCGATATATACCTTGGTGTACTATTCTAGCGCGCTCCAACATCGTAACCTTATAAAAGTATCATTCTTTAATCTTACCAATGTAGTTAGTGCGGTAATGGAAGCATTAAAATTGTCATGGAGTGCCAATGAAATTTACGTTAAAAACCAAGCTCACGTTATCGTTTTCGCTGATTGTTACCATCATCTTAGCAACCGCCATTTTTAACTTGTATGCAGTGAATCAAGTATCAAAAACACAGCATCGCATTACCGATTATCGCATTGAAACGGTTAACGCTGAAAAAGAAATTAAAAATGGGATTAATCAATCATTGGCAGCCCTTAGGGGATATATGATCCTTGGTAGCGATGCTGAAAAAGCTCAACAAATGAAAAATAATCGCCAACAATCATGGAAAAATATTGCTAATGGAATGGCGATATTAAAACAAGGTGCATCTCACTTATCTACTGAAGATCAACAACAGCTTAAAACATTGGAAAGCTTGTTAGCAGAATTTAAAGATGCCCAACAATCAGTTGAAGACATCGCACAGGCACCGAATAACATTCCAGCTTATCAATTAATGCTCGATAAAGCCGTTCCAACAGCTGACGCATTGTTACAATCTATTACCTACGTCATTAATGTCGAATCGCAACTTCCTGCTACAGCGCAGCGAAAAACACTACTCAAATTACTTGCTGATTCTCGCGGCTCATTAGCTACCGGGCTTGCCAGTATTCGTGCGTATTTATTATCAGGAGATGAAGCGTTCAAAGAGCAATTTGACAGTAAATGGGTTGTTAACACACAACGTTTTAACGTGATTAATAGCAGTTATAAGGAACTATTTACCCCTGAGCAAGCGCAAGATTGGGCAGATTACTCCGACGCTAGAAAAGCGTTTGAAAGCCTGCCTAAGCAAATGTTTAATTTGCGTAGTGGGAATGACTGGAATAAAGCGAACTATTTGCTGGGCACCGAAGCGGCTCCACGCGCTAAAAAATCGTTATCTATTTTAAAAAATATCGAACGTCATGAAGATGACGCCCTACATGCTGATATCGCCATTCTTAACGATTTATCTTCCGGTCAAAATACAGCAATAATAATGAGTAGTATTGCCTCTGTTATTGTTGCTTTAATTGTTGCATTTATTTTTTCAAAGGACTTGCTAACACGATTAGAGCCTATTTTAACGAAGTCAAAAGCAATCACTAATAATGACTTATCAACACCCTCAATTATTCCTAAAGGCAATGACGAGCTAACCGAGCTCACTAATGCTGTAAACGCAATGAATGAATCGCTAACGAGCACCATTCGTATGACAGCTGATACGATGAAAGATACATCGATTCAGGCAGACTCAATCTATAATGCCAATGCGAACATGTCAGACAATATCGGCCAACAAACGGATCAAATGAGTTTAATAGCCTCGGCAATTGAAGAGTTATCAGCGTCAGCTAATGAAGTGTCTAGCAACAGTACACAAGCCTCTGAAACAGCTCAAGTGTCTTACCAAACTGCTGTTAATGGTGGGGAAATTGTTGACAATTCGCTTAATCAAATGAATAAGATAAGTGCTGCATTTGATGATAGCGCTGGCGCAATTGAAGAATTAAGCCAACAGAGTCAGCAAATTGGTGAGATCTTAAGTGTTATTCACGGCATTGCCGAACAGACTAATTTGCTCGCTCTTAATGCAGCCATTGAAGCGGCACGTGCCGGAGAACAAGGCCGCGGGTTTGCCGTTGTTGCTGATGAAGTTAGACAACTTGCGAGTCGCACCACTCAAGCAACATCAGATGTTGAGACATCGATTGATCAAATTAGACAACATACACAAGTTGCTGTTTCAAGCATGAACGTTGGCCGAGAACGCGTTTCTAAAGGGATTGAAGACTCTCAATCTGTCGCTAATATACTGCAACAGATTATCAGCCAAGCAAGTGAAGTATCGCAGCAAATTGAAAACATTGCAGAAACCGCTAAACAGCAATCAACAGTGACTCATGAAATTGCATCAAACTCAGATCACGCATCACGAATGTCAAAGGAAGTAAGTCAAAGTATTTCAGAGGTTGTAAGTTTATCTGAAAGTGTGTCCAAAACAACACAACAAAATGCCCTACAACTTAGTGAAATGATTGGCTAGCGGCTAAAAACTAAATTATCAATCAGCCGTGCAAATCCTAATTGCGCGGCAGCTAAAATAACCAGCTCTTTATCTTCATTGGTTGGTTTTGAAAGGTTATCAGCCCGCTGCACATGGAAATAGTCCGTTATAAATAACGACTCGTTCATTGTCTGTGTCGCTTTATTAACGGCTTTTTCAATAGCCATTCCATCACGAATATCTTGTGCTAACTGTTGCATCGTTTGGTATAACAACGGAGCGACTTCAAGCTCTTGAGGCGTTAAATAGCCATTGCGTGAACTCTTAGCTAACCCTTGTTCTGTACGTACGGTATCACAGCCAACAATCTTAATATCAAGTGATAAGTCTTCCACCATTAAGCGGATTACCTGTAGCTGTTGATAATCTTTACTACCAAAACAAGCAACATCAGGCGTAACCAAGTTAAAAAGCTTATTGACAATGGTCGCTACACCGCGAAAATGCCCGGGACGCGAAGCACCACAAAATACATCACTAATTCCCGGCACTTCAACAAAAGTTTGTACATCAAGTCCTTTGGGATACATGATCTCTGGGGTTGGTGTAAATAGCATATCAACACCTTCATTAATAAGCTGTTCGCTATCTTCTTCAAGTGTACGCGGGTAGTTAGTTAGATCATCAGGATTATTAAACTGCATCGGATTAACAAAGATACTGACCACGATTTTAGACGCATGCTTTTTAGCTTCAGTCACCAAACTAATATGACCTGAATGTAAGTTACCCATTGTTGGCACAAAGGCAATGGTTTCACCAGCCTGTTTCCACGCTTTAATTTGCTGACGTAATTCGCTTTTTGATGATACTACTATCATGGTTTTCTCTAACTAAAATTGATTTTTATATCGAAGATATGAATTGTATTGGCACACTTTTTAGACCTACGTTTTTCACAATTACAATAGGAATAAGCACGGTGGAGGCGCTATATATTTTTATAGGAAATACATCCGTGTATTTCCTTCGCTTGACAGAGTAAAGGCTAATCGAAGCTATGCTCTTTCCCCGGGAAGCTGCCATTGCCCACTTCTTCAACATAGGCTGAAATTGCCTTGTGAATATCACCGGTTTGTACCATATAGTTCTTAGAAAACTTAGGAATATATCCCGAAGAGATGCCTAACAAATCGTGCATTACTAAAATTTGGCCATCACACTCAATACCCGCACCAATACCAATAACTGGAATTGATAACGCTTCACTTAAACGTTTTGATAAAGCCGTTGGAATACACTCAACAACAAGTAATTGTGCACCAGCGGCTTCAACAGCTAATGCCTCTTCAACAATTAAATCGGCCTGTTCGTTTTCGCGTCCTTGAACTTTATAACCACCAAACACATTAACTGATTGTGGTGTTAAACCAAGGTGTGCACACACCGGAATTCCACGTTCAGTGAGACCTGCGATAGTGTCTAACAACCATTTTCCGCCTTCTAATTTAACCATGTTAGCGCCAGCTTTCATGATTTTAGCGGCATTATCCCACGCTTGCTGTGGTGTTGAATAACTCATAAATGGCATATCACCAATGACTAATGAGCCATTGTTACCCGCGGTTACACAACGGGTGTGATAACAAATATCTTCAACAGTAACCGGAATTGTCGAATCACTGCCTTGCAACACCATACCTAATGAATCACCGACTAAGATAACATCAACGCCTTGTTCGCTAATAATGCCAGCAAAACTTGCATCGTAAGCTGTTAGCGCTGAAATCTTAATACCTTCACTTTTCATTTTGGCTAATTTAGCCCCAGTGGTATTCTTTTTCATCCTATCCTCGATACGCTACGCGTTGTCAATTATTTCAAGTCCATTACGTGGACATGCTTGAATAAGCTGCGTCAAAGCAACTCCGTCAGAAAGCGTTAAATCTGGTGAGATCTCAAACAGCGGATATAACACAAATTCACGCTCTCGCATGCCGTAATGTGGCACAGTTAAGCGTGGATGATCAATAGTCGAATCATCTATAAGTAATATATCTAAATCTAATGTACGCGGTCCCCAACGTTCGTCTTTACGAACACGCCCTTGATGTAATTCGATATGCTGCAATGCGTCGAGTAATTTAATTGGCGTTAATTGAGTCTCTAATTTAGCAACAGCGTTCACATAGTTAGGTTGATCGCTTGGTCCCATTGGCTTAGAACCATAAAGCGATGAGACGTTAGTCAGTTGCGTTTTATCAATGTGAGATAACGCTGCAATGGCTTGCTTCGCCTGCGCAATGGGTTCACCAAGGTTACTACCAATACCGATATAACAGGTGGCCATATTAAGTAGGCTTATTCTTTGGTGCTCGGCGACGACGTTTTGGTCCATTGACTTTACGTACCATGTCTCGTTGCACTTCTTCAGTCGAATGTTGGAACGTTGTCCACCACTGGGCTAGCTCAGCAACTTTGCCACCTTCTATTTCACCGCGTACCAGCAATAAATCATAACCAGCACGGAATTTAGGGTGAGTTAATAGCTTAAATGCTCGCGCGCCACTGCGACGTGGTAAGCGTAATTGTAAGCTCCACATATCACGAGCCATAGCAGAAAATCGTTTAGGAATTGATACGCTTTTACAATGAAGATCGCAAACTTCATTCATGGCAACCATCATGGCATCATAATAATCTAAGCCAGATTCGGTCATGACAGTTTGCGCTTCACGCTCAATTGGGTACCACAAGAATGCAGCAATCATAAAAGCAGGTGTAACGCGCTGATCGTTGGCAATACGATTATCAGTATTACTACAAACAAGTTGCATCAATTGATCTTCTTTGCCACCAGCATTATCTTCTAACAACTCAGCTGCTAAAGGAAATAACGATTCAAACAAATGATACTCGTTAAGCATTTTATAG
>CAJXRU010000061.1 GCA_913060565.1 uncultured Gammaproteobacteria bacterium
CGCCAATACCTTCATAACGCGCAGCAATAACAAATAAATCATTATTGCGTACTTCCAGTTTTACTGTGTGATCAGGTTTCTTAAGTTTAACGCCTAGCGATGGGTAATGTTGATTTAAACCACCACCAACATATCGTTCAACTTCATTTGATGTAAAATCATGATTACCAGCGCGCTTAACACGAACACAAAATGTCTTACCTTCAATAGAATCAGCAACTAAAGGCGCAACGGTTTCATAGATAGAATGTACGTCTGTAAAGCTGTGTTGAGTCACTTGCAAAATATGCGCAATACCCGGAATACACTGCATGGCATCAACTAAGCGGGCAATGTTTTCATCGCTATCGTTACTGGTATTAACATTTAATTTATCCCAGTCTAGTTGCGCTGTGACTGTATCATCAAAACGGCGCAATACATTGCGCACGTTCGAGTTAAGTAGTTTACAAAAACGTTTACGAACTGATTTACTTTTGATAGTAATTTCAGGGTAAAACTTAAGGATAAATTTCATGAGTCATGCCACTTGCCGTTTATTTGGCGCGCATTATACATAAAGGGCGAGCATAGCAGAAGTTATAAGCTGTGAAATGTGATGATGTTCGTTAGATAATGCGCATAAAAAAAGGGAAACGAAGCGCTTCCCTTTTTATTAACCCTATTCAGTTAAACCAATCTTCTTAGATTCTTTTGCCTTACCTTGCATGATAGCAATTTCAACACGTCTATTTCGGCGTTGAGAAAGTATGTCAGTACCATCGGTTAATGGCTTCATGTCAGCTAAACCAACAACCTGTAATCTCGTCGGATTAAAGTTTCTAACTTTTACCAATTCATGAGCAACCGCCACAGCACGTAAACTCGACAACTCCCAATTCGATTTATAGAGCTCGGTATGTAGCTGATCACTGTCAGTATGCCCGGAGACTGTAATTTCACCTGGAATGTCAGCAAGCAGCTCACCAACTTTGGTAATGACAGGCACAAAACGCGGCTGTAAATTAGCAGAGCCTGACGGAAATGATCCTTTCTCACGGATCCGAATAATAATTTGCTGACCGAGCGATTCTATTTCAATAGCCCCGTCTTCAATTTGCTCTTCAAGCTTTTCAGCCATTTTCTTGAGCTCTTGATTTGTTTCCTCTTGAGCCGCAGATTTTTCTGCATCAGATGGACTATCAGCAGCCGCAGCAGCGCCTCGCTGGTCGCCACGCTGTTGCTCTTTACCACCAGAATTAGCATCTTCGCCGGCTTGAAAATCAATCTCGCGTTGAGTTACTTCAGCAGTTTGCTGGTTAATTATTTCTATGGGCGTTGGATCTGGACGTCCAGGACGAAACTCTTGTGCAATAACACTGGTTCCTTTTGGAATATCTTTTACTTCAATTTTGTTTTGAACACCAAAAGCGTATTTCATCGAGCCTGCGATTTGCTTAAATTTAAGCACATCCATTTCAGACATTGCTAATAGCAATACAAAGAAACACATTAACAGTGACATCAGATCGGCGAACGTTCCCATCCAAGCAGGCAAGCCTTCTGGAGGACAATCGGGACATTTAGGGCAATCATCGCTCATAATTACTCCTCAGGCGCCGGACGTTTACCTTCAGCAATATAGTTTTGCAGCATTCCTTCGATAACACGCGGATTTTGACCATCTTGGATAGCCAAAATAGCATCTAAAATAAGCGTTTGATTAAGTGCTTCTTCACCACCACGTAAACTCAATTTTTCACTAACAGGTAGCGCTATTAAGTTTGCAAGCATTGCACCGTACATGGTTGTTAACAACGCAACTGCCATTGCAGGACCGATAGCTTTAGGATCATCCATGTTTTGCAGCATTGCTACCAAACCGATTAAGGTACCAATCATGCCCATCGCAGGGCCAACATCACCTAACGACTTGAAGAAACCGGCACCCGCTTTATGGCGCTCTAGCGTTAAATCAATATCCTTGCCTAATGCCGCTTTCACCACATCAGCTTCATGGCCATCAACCAGCATATCAATGCCCTTTTGCATGAAAGGACTTGGGATCTCCGCTTCTTCGAGTGCTAAAAAGCCACCTTTTCGCGCAGCATCAGCCAATTCAACGGCCTTGGCAATTAAATCTTGTGGGTCATCTAATTTAAGCATGAAAGCCTTACCGAATACTTTACCAGCACCGACAAATTGCCCCATAGAATACATCATCATTACAACAAAAGGAGAACCACAAAATACGATTAGAACAGACGGCACATCGATAAACATGCCTAAATCACCACCTTGCATCATGGCCATTACGATCATACCAAACGCACCAATCATGCCTATTAATGTAGCTAAATCCACTGAACCTCTCCTGTGACAAATCTTATTGCAATATCTATCTATTGCGAGATAAATTGCTAAAACATAACAAATTAGAATCTACATCCATCATATCGGAACATAACATGATTTGTTTAGTGTTTTTATTAAAAATTATCGAATTAACCACCTGTACGCCTAAATAATTGAAAACATCGATGAAGTGGGCTAAGGTTGCGCGAAATACTCCATTAGGACGTTGAAATGGCCAGCAAGAAAATAGAAAACATGAGCTTTGAAGCGAGCGTTGAAGAACTTGAGACAATAGTTCAGCAACTTGAGCAAGGCGATTTACCGCTAGACAAGGCACTTAGTCAGTTTGAACGAGGTATAGGGCTGGCGCGTAATGGTCAACAAAAGCTACAAGGTGCACAGCAAAAAGTAGATATTTTAATGGCTAACAATGGCGAATCAACGCTAACGCCTTTTGACAATTCTCAGGAAAACTAGTGCCTGTCGTTCAAATTCATCAAAATCAGCAGCGAGTTAATGATTTTTTAGCTGCTGCGCTGTCTCAAATTGAAATCAATGAACCGCGACTTCATCAAGCAATGAATCATGGGTTACTCTTAGGCGGGAAACGCATTAGGCCTTTCCTTGTTTATGCGGTTGGCGAAATGTTTGGAGTCGAGAAAGGTCAATTAGATAATGCGGCTGGCGCCATTGAGTCTATCCATGCCTATTCATTAATTCATGACGATTTACCAGCGATGGACGATGACGCGTTGCGTCGTGGTCAGCCAACTTGTCATATCGCTTTTGATGAAGCGACAGCTATTTTAGCTGGCGATTCATTACAAACACTCGCTTTTGAATTAATTGGCCAAGCACCGCAAAATGCTGAGCAACGCCTTGAAATGATGCAATGTCTTGCAAAAGCGAGCGGATATCAAGGAATGTGTGGTGGCCAAGCACTAGATTTAGCCGCCACTAATAAACAAGTGTCATTAGTACAATTGGAGAGAATACACCGCTTAAAAACAGGTGCTTTAATATGTGCTGCCGTCGAATTAGGGGCTATTGCCGCTAACGCAAATCGAACTCATCGAGAGCTACTTAACACTTTCGCACAGAACATTGGTCTAGCATTCCAAGTTCATGATGACATTTTGGACGTAATTGGCGATACTGAGACCTTAGGCAAGCCTCAAGGCTCTGATGAAGCCGCAAATAAAAGCACATATCCAGCTTTATTAGGACTTGAATCAGCACAAGACAAAGCCAAACAGCTGATTGAGCAAGCAATTTCTTCGTTAAAAGCATTGCCATTTGATAGCACATTATTACAAGCGTTCGCTCGATATATTATTGCGCGTAACCAATAAAAAAGAATTATAAATAAATTTATGAGCGTAGATATTTCACAATTTCCATTGTTAGCGTTAGCCAATACGCCACAGGAACTTCGTCAACTGCCACAAACTAATTTAACGCAACTTAGCGATGAATTACGTAGCTACCTATTGAAAACCGTAAGTAAGTCCAGTGGTCATTTAGCATCTGGACTAGGTACGGTTGAACTTACAGTTGCATTGCATTACGTATTTAACACGCCAAAAGATCGTATTGTGTGGGACGTTGGTCATCAAGCCTACCCTCATAAAATTTTGACTGATCGTCGCGACCGTATGCACACTATTCGCCAAAAGGATGGATTACACCCTTTCCCAAATCGTAAAGAAAGTGAATTTGACACCTTTACCGTAGGCCATTCAGGCACATCCATTAGTGCTGCACTAGGAATGGCTATTGCGGCAGAAAAAGAAGGGCTTGATCGAAAAGTCGTTGCCGTGATCGGCGACGGTGCAATCACAGGCGGCATGGCTTTTGAAGCGATGAACCACGGTGGTTCAATTGACAAAGACATGCTCGTTATTCTGAATGATAACGAAATGTCGATTTCAGAAAATGTCGGTGCATTAAACAATCATTTGGCTAAATTATTAACAGGTCAAATGTACACGTCGATCCGCGAAGGTGGTAAAAAGTTGTTATCTGGTGTTCCTAGCATCAAAGAATTGGCGCGCCGCTCCGAAGAGCATCTAAAAGGCATGGTTGTTCCTGGCACCTTATTTGAAGAGTTTGGTTTCAATTACATTGGTCCATTAGACGGTCACGATGTCAACGGGTTAGTCGAGACACTTAAAAATATGCGCAACCTGAAAGGGCCGCAAATTCTTCATGTAATGACCAAAAAAGGTAAAGGGTACGAGCCAGCAGAACAAGATCCAATCGGTTATCACGGCGTTCCAAAGTTTGATCCTACAACGACTTCTTTGCCAGCGAGTTCTGGTGCAATGACCTTTTCTAAAGTATTTGGAAATTGGTTATGCGATATGGCAGCCAAAGACGATAAACTCATGGCAATTACTCCTGCCATGCGAGAAGGTTCTGGCATGGTGGAATTTTCTCAAAAGTTTCCACAGCAATACTTTGATGCCGCAATCGCAGAACAACATGCCGTCACTTTAGGTGCAGGCATGGCATGTGAAAATCTAAAGCCGGTTGTCGCAATTTATTCTACCTTCTTCCAGCGTGGATATGACCAACTAATTCACGATGTTGCCATTCCTAATTTAGATGTACTATTTGCGGTAGATCGTGGCGGACTTGTAGGCGCTGACGGTGAAACTCATCAAGGTGCATTTGACTTAAGTTTTCTAAACTGCGTGCCTAATATGTTAATTATGGCACCAAGCGATGAAAACGAATGTCGTCAAATGCTATATACGGGTTACATTCATCAAGGTCCAGCAGCAGTGCGTTATCCACGAGGCGGTGCAACAAATGCCCAAATTAACGATGAAATGACCGCTCTTGAAATAGGTAAGGCACTCGTAAAGCGTCAATCAACTAAAGAGAAAGATGGTAAAAAAGTCGCTATTTTGAGTTATGGTACGTTATTAAACCACGCCCTAACTGCCGGCGATTCACTTGATGCAACCGTTGTTGATATGCGATTTGTTAAACCATTTGATGAAAGCTTGGTGCAAGAATTAACGCAAAACCATGACGTATTGGTAACCGTTGAAGAAAATGCCATCATTGGCGGTGCAGGCAGTGTAGTAACACAGTTTGTGATGAATAAAAGACTCGCTACGCCAGTTCTTAATATTGGTCTGCCAGATAAGTTCGTTTGTCAGGGAACTCAAGCGCAGCAGCAAGCAATGCTTGAACTTGATAGTGATGGCTTAATCAAACAGATTAACAGCTATTTAAATCAATAGTTAAGCCCTAGGGTGATGCACACTGTGTAATTCTTGTAATCTTGCTTTGGCGACATGCGTGTAAATTTGTGTCGTCGACAAGTCACTATGCCCTAATAATAACTGCACTACTCGTAAGTCTGCTCCATGATTTACCAAGTGAGTCGCAAATGCATGTCGCAGCGTATGTGGTGATAACTCTACCGAGATATTTGCCCTTATCGAATAGGCTTTAATGCGATGCCAAAACGTTTGTCTTGTCATTTGAGTGCCACGCTTGCTTGGGAACAACACATCAGAGCTTACTTTTAATAATTCGTTGCGAGAATATTGAATATAATTTGTCAACGCATCCACCGCCACTTCTCCCATGGGGACTAATCGTTCCTTGTTTCCCTTACCAATAACTCTAATAACTCCTTGTTGCAAACTTATTTGCGGCATTTGCAGGCTCACTAACTCGGTCACTCGCATGCCTGTTGCATAAAGTAGTTCAAGCATTGCGTAGTCGCGATTTTCAATAGCATCGTCAATATTTGGCGCATCAAGCAAGGCTTCTACTTGCTGTTGAGACAATGTCTTAGGTAATTTCTTGTCAGCCTTTGGCATCACAACTTTTGAAGTCGGGTTAACTTCAATAAAATGATTTATTTGCAAATAATTATAAAAACGACGTAATGCACTTATCATTCTAGTGACCGTGGTTTTTGCTCGTTTTAACTCCACCAAGTGATGTTGAAATCTCACAATATCGTCAAAAGATGCTTTATCAATCTCTGTATCGCACTCTAACAAGAACAGACGAAATAATTTAAGATCACTACGATAACTCGATAGCGTATTGTCACTTAACCCTTGCTCTAGCCACAACATGTCAATGAATTGAGCAACTAACGGGTGCTCATGTTGTTGAGTTTTTTGTGTTTTGGTTAAATTGCTCTGCACAATTTCTCCTAGATTTTGTTAAACTAGCGCCAAATTTGATGACCCCAATAGTTATATCGGTGTCTTCTTTCTAAGATTAGTGAGTTAATACCATGAAAATAGGCCTTTTTTACGGCTCCACTACTTGTTTTACTGAAATGACCGCTGAAAAAATGCAAGGATTTCTTGGAGAAGAACTCGTCGATGTTCATAACATCAAAGAAACAGGACTTGCGGCAATTAAAGATTATGACATCTTAATCTTAGGTATTTCAACGTGGGATTATGGTGAACTGCAAGAAGATTGGGAAATGTTATGGGATCAATTAGACAATTTCGATCTCAATGGAAAAATAGTCGCGCTATTTGGGCAAGGCGATCAAATTGGTTATACCGATTGGTTCGTTGATGCGATGGGGTTCTTACACGATAAGATTATGCCGTTAGGGCCTCAGATCGTTGGGTATTGGCCAAATCAAGGTTATGACTTTGCTCAGTCAAAAGCACTGACAGAAGATAAAAGTCACTTTGTAGGATTAGCATTAGACGACGAAGACCAATTTGATTTAAGTGAAGAGCGTATTGCAAATTGGCTAACTCAAATCATGGAAGAAATTGCCGAACTGAGTTGATGACGAATCAACCTCATTTAAAATGAGGTTTAGTCCCCACTCTCAATATAAACCGCGGCACAGTGCCAAATTTAACGATATAATGGCCGCAATTAAATTTAGGAATAATTTTCATCATGAGTTTTGCCGAATTAGATCTTGATCCATCACTGGAACAAGCCTTAGCAAAAATGGGCTACGATACGCCTACTACTATTCAAACTGAAGCCGTGCCTGCCGCCATGGATCAACGTGACATTTTAGGATGTGCACCAACGGGTACAGGTAAAACAGCAGCGTTTTTGTTACCTGCAATTCAGCATTTAATTGATTTTCCTAGAACAAAACCTGGCGCACCGCGTATTCTTGTTGTGACTCCTACACGAGAGCTAGCAAATCAAGTACATGAGTACGCTGAGCAACTAACAGAATTTACTGCCCTTCATCCTATCTGTATTACAGGTGGAATCGACTATGAAGTGCATGAAGAGATGCTTGAAAAAAATGCAGATATTCTGGTTGCAACACCTGGCCGTTTAATCGAATTTATTGATACTGAACAACTTGATATGCGTAGTATCGAATTCTTAATCATGGATGAAGCTGATCGCATGCTCGATATGGGCTTTATTCATGATATGGAACGCGTCGCCGATGAAGCACGCTGGCGCTTACAAACCATGTTATTTTCAGCGACACTTGAAGGCAAAGGATTAGATCGCTTTAGTGCGACAGTTCTCAAAGATCCAATTCGTGTTGATGCAAACCCATCACGTAAAGAGTCTGCAAAGATTATTCAGTGGGTTCACTTAGCGGATAACCTTGAACATAAACAGCAATTACTTGCCCGTTTATTAGCTCAACCGGAATTAGAACGAACTATCGTATTTGTAAAAACGCGTGAGCGTTTAGCTGAACTGGTTTCAAAACTACAAAGCGTCGATATTCACGTGTCTTACCTACAGGGTAAAATGGCTCAAGATAAGCGTAACTTGTCACTTGAGCGTTTTAAAGACGGTGAAATCAACGTATTAGTGGCTACTGATGTTGCGGCACGTGGTTTAGATATTGATGATATAACTCATGTTATTAATTACGATCTGCCATACACCAGCGATGTTTACTTACATCGCGTTGGCCGTACAGGGCGCGCTGGTAAAAAAGGGATTGCGATTTCAATTGCTGAAGGCCATGAGATGAAGATTCTCGGAAAAATTGAGCGCTATACCGACCAAAAATTACAACGTAGAAAAATCGAAGGCCTTGAACCAAAACATAAAGAAGCCCGCGTTATTTCTAAGAAAAAGAAAGTTAAACTCACCTTAGCGCAAAAGAAAGCAAAAGCGAAAAAACAGCTTAAAAAGCAAAAGAAAAAATCGAGTAAATAATCAATATTTCTTAAAATAAAGCCGCGTTTATCGCGGCTTTATGCTTTTAAAGAGCGTAATATTAAGGCATTATCAATAGCCCTTTAAGAAAAGCCCATTCAGTTAGCCAATTACATTACGCTGAGTAAACAATTCTCGACATAATTTCATACATATATTTACATTATTAACATAGTGATAATAACTATTATCTGTTATTTTAGCGGCAATCTAAATTTCTATTGTTATTCGGAACAGGTATGTCGACGTCATCTAGAAAAGTTCTACGCATTTTACTCCCCGTTATACTCATTATTGTGTGTATTTTAATTGCTCTCGTCATTGTTGGCAGTGCACCACAACCAGAGAAAAAAGAGGAGATAATTAAAGCACCTCTCATTTCAACCTATGAAGTAAGTTTATCTGATCAGCCTTTGCTTATGAGCTCGTATGGGGTCGTTCGCCCGAAACATCAAACATCGATTGTTGCCCAAGTTAGTGGTGAAATAGTCGAATTATCATCAGTATTTGCAAGCGGTGGTAAAGTTGAAAAAGGCACAGTGCTAGCCAAAATAGATCCAAGTGATTACAAAGCAGCACTGATTGAAGCCCAAGCGAATTTACAACGAGCGAAAGCAGCCCTCCAAGAAGAAGAAGCCCGCGGAATCGTTGCCAAAGAAGAATGGCGTGGAGCTACTTCAAAATTACCGCCAGCGCTTGGCCTTCGTAAACCACAGTTAGCCCGCGAACAAGCCAACTTACGTTCAGCCCAAGCTTCATTAGCCCGTGCCGAACGTAACCTTGCACGCACTAATATCGTTGCGCCATATAACGCATTGATTAACAGCCGTAACATCGACTTAGGGCAATTTGCTAGCACAGGCTCAACATTAGGTGTTTTATCATCCATTGATACTGCGGAAGTGCGTTTACCTATTTCTAGTACGGATTATAGCTACTTAACCGATACGCAAAGTGGCATGGTTTCACTCACCCGCGATGAAGGTAATAATGGCATTAGCTGGAATGGGAAAATAATTCGCGACGAAGGCGTCATTGATGAAAATTCACGGATGATTTATATCGTTGCAGAGGTAAGTAAACCTTATCAGCAATCACCAAGTTTAAAGTTTGGTACCTTTGTTAATGCCGCTATCAAAAGTAAAGTACACAACAATATTGCCGTCATCCCTAGCCATCTATACCAAGAAGGTTATGTCACTATGGTGACAGACGCTCGTCAACTTCATAAACAACCAGTTACCCTACTTAAGCGTGACAAAAAGCATGTTTATATTCTTGATGGTTTATCCAATGGTGACTTGCTGCTTGATAGCAAAATAGAAAATTTATATGAAGGTATGAAAGTCCGTGTTTCCGGCGACAAAGAGCCAACGTCTGACAAAGATACTGGCGTAGTTGAACTTGCTGCAGGAGATAAATAATGGATCCTAAAAAAGGGATTATCGCTTGGTTTGCACGCAACAGTGTTGCAGCAAATCTATTGATGATTGGCATCATCGTTGGTGGTATATTAACAGCGCTATCTATCAACAAAAAATTTATGCCCAAAATTGAGCTTAATATCATTTCAGTGAGCGTAGCCTACCCTGGCGCGGCACCTCAAGAAATTGAAGAAGGCATCAATATAAAAATTGAAGAGGCAATTAAAGAAGTTGAAGGTATTGAAAAAATCACGTCAACTGCCTCAGAAGGCTCTGGTCATGTATCAATAGTTGTAGAAACATCATACGATCCAGACAAGGTCCTCGATGAGATTAAATTACTCGTCGATGCTATTTCTACCTTCCCAACCAGTATCGAAAAGCCCAATATTTATCGTATAAAGCCTAAAGAAACCGTACTTTATATTTCTGTTTATGGCGACATTAATCTCAAAGAGATGAAAGAGCTGGCTAAAACAATTCGTGAAGAAGTTACTACATTGCCAGGCATTACTCGTGCAGATATTGGCGCTGTGCCTGATTATGAAATAGGAATAGAAGTTACCGAGTTCAAATTACAAGAATACAATCTAACATTTGCACAAGTTGCTAGCGCAGTTCAGCGCTCTTCGATTGATTTGCCAGGCGGTTCAATAAAAGCGCATAACGGCAATATTCTGTTGAGAACTAAAGGCCAAGCCTATGTTGGAGATGAGTTTGAAAACATTGTTGTAAAAACAAACCTTGATGGTTCTCGTGTCTACTTAAAAGATGTCGCTACTATCAGTGATGGGTTTAGTGAAGGTGTTAACTACGTTAAATTCAACCAACAAGATACGGTACTCGTTGAAGTATTTAGTGTAGGCGATCAAAGCTCACTTAACATTTCAGAACAAGTTAATAAATACATTGATAAAAAGAAAGCGACGCTGCCTGAACAAGTCAAAATTGATGTTTGGGGTGATACGTCTTTCTATTTAGCCGATCGCTTGAATCTAATGCTTAACAACATCATGTCTGGTGCTCTACTAGTATTTTTAGTATTAGCACTGTTTATGCGTGTGCGTTTAGCGTTTTGGGTCATGATGGGATTGCCAGTGTGTTTCCTTGGTACCTTGTTATTAATGCCAATGGAGTATTTTGATCTCTCTATCAATATGATCACCCTATTCGCGTTCATCATGGTATTGGGGATCGTGGTGGATGACGCCATTGTGATTGGCGAAAGTGCCTACAGTGAAATTGAAGAGCACGGACAAACACTGGACAACGTGGTTCGTGGTGCGCAACGTGTAGCCATGCCAGCAACCTTTGGTGTTTTAACAACGATTGCTGCATTTGTGCCTATGGTAGCCGTTGAAGGGCCAATGGTAGCCTTTACTGGTGCTATTGGGTACGTAGTAATATTATGTTTAGTATTCTCATTGGTTGAATCAAAACTAATTTTACCTGCGCATTTAGCCCGCATGAAAATTGCGACGCCAAAAACAAATGCCAATGGATTTGAACGTTTTCGCAGCAAATTCGATAGTGGCTTAAAAAGCTTTGTCCAAAATCATTATCGCCGTTCAATCGAGAAAGCAGTTGAATATCGCTATAGTGTTTTGGCACTGTTCTTTGGATTACTCATAGTTTGTTCGTCGCTAATTGGTGGTGGCTATGTACGTACTGTATTTTTCCCGTCAATTGCTAGTGATTTCATTCAAGTAGATTTACAAATGAATGAAGCAACGGCTGAAACAACAACTATGCGCACAGCACAGATTGTTGAAGATGCACTATTTCAAACCAACAAACAGCTGCGTGAAAAATATGGCCAAGATGCTATCAAGCATAGTTTTGTAGCCATGAACTCACAATCAAGTATCTTTTTGTTTGTTGAGTTAGCCAGTAATGAATCTCGCGATATTAATGGCGAAGATGTTGCACAAGCATGGCGCGATAACATACCTGAATTGCCCGGCGTTAAAAAACTGTCAATGGAAGCCTCAACAGGTTTTGGTGGCGGTGCTCCAATTGCATTTAGTTTAAATGGTAAAGATTTAGACTCTCTGAATGCGGCAACAAAAGAGCTAAAAGAAAAGCTTGGAGAATACGAAGGGTTAGTTGATATTGCCGACTCTTCTACATCTGGCCGTCAAGAGATTAAACTCAATGTGAAACCTGCTGCAGAAGCAATGGGTATTTCACTTTCTGATCTTGCCCAGCAAGTACGCTGGAGTTTCTACGGTTATGAAGCACAACGTATTCTTCGTGGTAAAGAAGAAATTAAAGTAATGATCCGTTACCCGCTTGAAGAACGCCGTACTATCGGTCAACTTGAGCAAATGCGTATTCGTACTAACACTGGTAAAGAGGTTCCTTTCTCTGCGGTAGCCAATATAGAAATCGGCGAAGGTCTATCTAGCATTGTTCGCGTAGATGGGCAACGTTCGGTTAATGTCTCAGCTAATATCAATAAAGACAAAGTTGAGCCAGGTCGTATAATGAAAGAAATTGAAGAGTCTTATCTTCCTGAATTACTCAGTCGCTACCCAAGCGTAACGTCAAAAATTGATGGTGAAGCGAAACAACAAGCAGAAGCACAATGGGATATGCTGCGTGGTGCTTTCTTTGCTTTATTTGCTATTTACGCGTTAATTGCCATTCCATTACGCTCGTATTCACAACCGCTGATCATTATGTCGGTTATTCCATTTGGTATTATCGGCGCTATCTTTGGTCATTTCATCATGGATTTATCACTAAGCATTATGTCGATGTTTGGCATGGTGGCATTGATTGGGGTCGTCGTTAATGACTCCCTTGTTATGGTGGATTACGTTAATAAAGCGAGAGAACAAGGCATACGCGTCAAAGATGCGGCAATCAATGGCGGCTGTGCCCGTTTTAGAGCAATCATATTGACGTCTCTAACGACATTCTTTGGACTAGTTCCAATTCTGAGTGAAACCAGTATGCAGGCACAGATACTTATCCCAATGGCAGCCTCAATTGCATTCGGTATTTTATTTGCTACCGTAATTACTCTTTACTTAATTCCAGTACTCTATGTCATAGGCACTGATATTAAGGGGATTAAACGCGGATTTTTCAATTTGTATAATACAAAAGAACAAGAAGCCTAATCTCACTTACGCACAATAAACCCAAGCTACATGAACATGCATCTTCATGTAGCTTTTTTTATGCCCAGCGTTATAGTCATTACATTATTAATTTTGCGGAGTACCTATGTCTTTAGCGCAAGTAAAAACAGCTCATGAACAGGCTCAAATAATTACGGCAGACTGCCCTAGTCAACCAGGAACTGTCGATGTTCTAACGCGATATATCTATGAAAATGGATTTTATATCAACGAAATTCACTCGTTTGACGATGTTGACAAGCAGCGATTTTTTATCCGTATTGAATTTAGGCCACAAGAAAACGGTCTTTTCGAACGAGAAAAGTTTATGCGAGAGTTTAGTGATAAGGCTCGTCAATTTGACATGAACTGGCAACTTTCAGCTAAAGTGGATAAGCCTAAAGTGCTGATTATGGTTTCTAAACATGATCACTGTTTAAACGACCTCCTATATCGCTATCGCACTGGGGATTTGAATATTGAAATTCCTGCTATCATTTCAAATCATCCGGATCTGGAAGAATTAGCTAAGTGGCACAACATTCCTTTCTATCATTTACCAATTACCCGTGAAACTAAGCCACAGCAAGAGCAAGAAGTATGGCGTTTAATTCAAGAAACACAGGCTGATTTAGTGGTACTAGCCCGATATATGCAGGTACTTTCAAGTGAAATGTGTCAAAAGCTAGCAGGTCGAGCGATTAATATTCATCACTCGTTACTACCGGGGTTTAAAGGCGCAAAGCCGTATTTTCAAGCTTATGATAGAGGCGTGAAACTAGTTGGTGCAACAGCACATTATGTCAGTGATGATTTAGATGAAGGACCAATCATTACTCAAGGCGTAGAGTCAGTTGATCACAGTTACTATCCTGCAGATCTAACGGCAAAAGGTCGTGATATTGAGTGTTTAACGCTTGCCAGAGCGGTGCGTTACCACATTGAATATCGCGTATTTTTACACGGAGATAAAACCGTTGTATTTTCCGATTAGCCATAAAAAATGCCAGTCACTGGGACTGGCATCTATTCTTTATATCGCACTGTAATTTAGAGAGTCAGCGCTGCTTTAACGGTGCCATCTAAACTTGCACTATCAATATAACCAATCGCATTTGGGTTACTTGCTACAAACGCTTTTATTTCAGCATCTGAACCAAACTCTTTCGGGGGCGTTCCTTTGCCAGAAAAAACCAATTTTGACCAATACGCTTTAACTTGGCTCGAACTTTTATTGAGTGCTTTTTTATTAAAATCAGCACGCAGTGCATTACTACTAGACACGTTAACAGGTGTATATTTCTTCATCTTTCCAAGAAAAATACGTGACACATCATTTTTAGTTAATGCGGCAGCATTTGTATTATTTACAACAACCACAATCTCTGCTTGCGCTACAGAACATACCAAAAGGCTAGCTATCACAACGGCCTTTAAAAAATTACTAATCATCATATTCACCCCTTCTAGAATACTGTAACTAACGCTGCTTTAACTAATGTAGCGTCCTGTTGGTTATCCAAATTATCTTCAAATTGTGTTACTTCAAGTTTAAATGATGCCACTGGGTGAAAGTCCCATTTTAAACCTGCTGTAACATAACGCTCTTCTCGTTTTTCATTTGCAATAATTCCCTGAGTAACGGCATAAAGTGGAGCGAGCGCGGTTACATTACTTGGTACATTTGCTAGTAAATTCTCTAACTCATCATCGTCAGCGCCATAAGTAACATGAATTGAGATATCGTCAAAACGTTTACCAATCGAAATATAAAATGAATCGTCATTTGAAAAACCAGTATCTTTCAAGTCTAATCGTGTAAATTCACCAATCACAAAGATATCATCATAATCAATTTGAAAACCTAACTCGGCGAACCAAACTTTGTCTTCCTCAGCCTTGAGAGCTTCAGCAATATTTCCAAAGCCCGATGCATTCCAACCACCAGTCAAACCATCAAGAGCTGCAACTGGTATTGTCATATCAGCTTGAAAATAACCACCTCGAAGAGTTAACCAATCGCGGTTTAATGTCCACGAAGCACCAACTAAGTTCTTAAAATCAGGTTTAACTTCAACTCCTCCAGCTGACGCAGGTAGCGTAATTTTATCTTGATTTCGACCAACAACAGCATGAAAAGTACTATCAAATTCACCTAATTGAGATGAATAAATAGATCCAATTCCATCAAAACTATCAAAGGCAAGGTTATAAACTCCTGCCGGCGGTGATATCCAGTGATAGGCGTATGATACGTCTAAAAAGTCTGAGTACATGAAGAAAGGAGCTCGTTGACGACCCGCTAAAATTTTCCAGTTATTATTGACCTCATAACCTAAAAAAGCCCATTCAAAAGCAGGGGACCAATCATCGCGTCCACGTGCAATAAGTTGAGCAGTAACGCTAAAGCCATTTTCCAAATTGCTTGATGTCTGAAGAGCAAACAATGAATCTTGATTAAAATCAAAATCATTACCATAGCCCAGATACTGTTCTTCACTCGCAGTTGTCGTTCCAGCTGCAATAGTTGCAAATCCAGAAAAGTCAATATCAGCAGCATGGCTTGATGTTGCTACTAGCAAGGAAATTCCTGCACAAAACGATTTTAGTGTAGTATGTTTCATAGTTAGTCCTATTTATTAAGTTATACTTTAAACTGACGAGCAATTTTTTCTAAATCACTTGCGAGATCAGATAGTTGCTCACTAACACTGGCGATTTCAGTAGAGGCGTTTACCGCATCATCAGTGCAAGATTGGATATTGTCGACATGGCTTACCATCAATTGAGACGTATTTTGTTGGGCTTCCGTTTCTGAGGCAATCGCACTGTTCATATCAGCAATGGTATTGACAGTTTCCGTGATAACAACAAGACTTTCTCCTGCTATATTGGCGCTTTCAACGCTGGTATCTACTTTCTTTTTAGATAACTCCATCATAGCTACACCCGCTTGTGCGGCAGATTGAAGTTGTTCTAACATTAAGTTAATTTCTTCTGTTGATTCTTGTGTTCTAGAGGCCAGACTACGAACTTCATCAGCAACAACGGCAAACCCACGCCCTTGTTCACCTGCTCGAGCCGCTTCGATGGCCGCGTTTAATGCGAGCAAATTCGTTTGCTCTGCAATGCCTTTAATGACTTCTAGTACGACATTGACGCGATTAGTGTCCTGCTCAAGCTTCAAGATAGTATCTGCGGACTCATTAATATTAACCGCCAATTCTCTAATATCATCGACGGTGCTTTCTACGACTTCTTTACCGCGCTCTGCTTCAACATTTGCGTTGACAGCAGCTTCTGCGGCACTGGCAGCATTTGACGTTATTGAAGAAACGCTATTGGTCATATCTGCAACAGAATGCTGAGATTTTTCAACACTGTCTTTTTGATTGTCAAAGGTTTGCATAGATTGTTGCGATAGCTCACTAATCTTAGTTGCCGTATCAGCAAGCGGTAACGCTGTTTGTACTACATCACTGATAACACCTTGCAGTTTTTCAATAAAGTTATTGAACCAATAAACAAGGTCACCAAAGTCATCTGTACTGTTAGTTTTTAGACGTACGGTAAGGTCACCGTTATCCTGTGCAATGTTTTTCATCGATTCGATAATATCGCGTAAGTTGTAACGAATGGCATTAGAGATAGGAATCGCAACGGCGAACAGTAAACCAATAGTAATCACTGCAAGGATCAATCCGATATTAGACGCCTGCTTTGAAGAGGAAATAACATCTTCCAACGCGTTATCAAACGCACTACTACGCTGTTTTTGAAAAGTATTTAATTGCTGTTGAAGCGACGTTAACTCTGCTGTCATTGCTTGACTTTTTACACCAATTTTTGAAAAATCAGCACTGCCATCAACTAGTTGCCTTGAAAGAACTGACGCCGTCTCGTAATACTTATCGAACGACATAAGGATATTTTTCAAGTTGTGAACGTTGTCACCGCTAAGCGGTAAAACCTGTTCTATTTCATGTTTAAACTTCGAAGAAAGTTCTTGTGCAGTGTTTAGTTGATCAGCTTCACCTGTGGTCACTGCGCTGCCAAGAGTTTCCTTAATTTTATCCAAGGTTACTAAACTTCGATCAGCGGCTTGTAACAGAGGGAATTCAACTTCTTTTGCCTTTCCCAGCAACTCTTCAGTGGTATTCATATTAGAGAATGTGACTGCGAGATAACTCAAGAATCCAATAACACCAACAATTGGAATAAGTAGGATTTTAAATTGAACCGATAATGATTTCATTTATTCACCAATATGACTAATTAGATATTTAATAAGTGACAATGCTCTCCATGCATTATGTAAACCTTTGCGTACGTGCAAGTTTTTACTACGTTAAATCTTAATACTTTATTCTACTCTACTGTAGACAAGTATAGCGTGCAATCTAGAATTAGTTCCCCAAGCTAGAGTTTAATGTGACAACAGTCACTCATTAGACCACTTTGCCACAAAAAAATGCTAAAAATGTCTCAGAAATGATACAAAAGACGCTATATCTGTTAAAAAGTATACAATTGACTTATTGACTTTAATCTCCTGCTAAAAATTAGGAATAAATAAGCAGTACTAAACTATGTTGAAAATATATAAGAAAGCATTAACTATTAATTTAGTCTATTTAACCTTAAGTTTACTAACTTTTGAAATTTGAGTTATCTACATAAATTAAACGTTTACTGAAATCATTGATGGATAGTTCAGGTCTTATAAAACAATTAACATTACAAGTAGGATCATTTGAATGAAATATACGCTCTATCACATGGGACATTGCCCATACTGTAAAAAAGTTATCAAACATATTAATCAGTTAAAAATCGACGTGAGTTATAAAGATCTCGATATTCATGAAAAGCTAAGAACAGAATTGAAAAATGGTGGCGGCAAAGTACAGGTTCCATGCCTATTAGTTGAGAAAAAAGGTCAAAGTGCCGTATGGATGTACGAGTCGCAAGAAATCATTAATTATCTTTCTTAAGACGACAAAAAACCACAACAAACGTGACCTTGTTGTGGCAAAACTTACAGATACATAGCCCGAACAGGCTATGTATTTTTATTTTAATAAATGATTATGATAGTGCTGCTACGGCTTCTTTACACAGTTGAGTGATTTTATCCCACTCACCGGCTTCAACTAAATCTACAGGCACGATCCAACTTCCACCGATACAGTCAACAATATCAAGTGCTAAATAGTCAGGTGCATTACTTAATGAAATACCACCAGTTGGACAAATCTTAATACCTTGGAAAGGCGCTCCTAAGGCTTTTAGTGCTTTGACGCCGCCATTAGCTTCTGCTGGGAAAAACTTAAAGTGATCGTATCCATGAGCTTGTGCAGCCATTAACTCCGACGGACTCGTTACACCAGGAATAAACGAAATATTCCCTTGTTGACCGGCCGCTAATAGCGCTTCAGTGGCACCAGGACTGATAGCGAACTTAGCGCCTGCCGCAGCAACATCAGCTAATTGCTGCGTATTAATAACAGTACCAGCCCCAATTAGAGATTCAGGGTACGCTTTTGCAATATCTTCAATCGCTTGTAGGCCACATTCCGTGCGCAGTGTAACTTCCATCACGCTAATGCCACCATCGAGTAACGCTTTAGCTAATGGCAAAGCTTGCTCAATGTTGGTAATTACAATAACAGGAACCACAGGACCCGCACTAAATAAATCACTTGGTTGAAGTGTCCATTGATTACTGCTCATTTAAACTTTCCTTTTGCTGAATTTGACCTAAATAAACTCGCGCGCCAATAAGTCCCGGCTGCGCTTCTGTAATAAGATGAATTGGCGCTCTCAATGCATAATCGCTAAAGCGTCCCTTACGGCTAAATGCCTCGATAAATGCATTTTTATCAATGACATCAATAATGCGAGGCATGATGCCACCGGCAATATAAACACCACCAAAAGCGCCGCTCGTTAGCACCATGTTACCGAGGTACTGAGCCAAGGTTTTATAAAAAATTTCCATGGTTTCTACGCACAGTGCATCACTCTTTTTAATGTACGCTTGGCTAATTTGGCTCGCGTCGAAGGCTTGTGCATCAATACCTTCGATAAAGGCTAATGACTGATAAATATTAACAATGCCCTGACCAGATAATAATCGCTCGATTGATACATGCTCAAACTTAGCCATCAAGTTTTCAAGTAGCTTTAGCTGACGAAGATCCGTTGGTGCAAAGTCACTATGCCCACCTTCACCACTGATGCATTGTAAGAAACCATTAACTTTAACGAGCTGTGCAACACCTAAACCAGTACCTGGTCCACAAACAATACGCGGTGCATCCTCATCAACATTACCTTCATGTAAGGTGATCAATTGATCATCTTTAAGTGATGCTAACGACATCGCTATTGCGGTGTAATCATTAATAAAATGAACTTGATTTAGTCCTAGAGCGTTCTTCACCGAATTGATAGAAAACGACCAACCTAGATTTGTCATGGTTAGCACGTCGCCAACTACTGGGCCAGCAATGCCAAAACAAGCATCGTTAACACTTAAATCATGCATACTAATATAGTGGGCAACAACAGATTCTAATGAGTCAAACTCAGCGCACTTAAAGCACTCAAGTAATGTAATTTTCTTATCTTTTATCGCCGCTAGGCGGATGTTGGTGCCACCAACATCCGCAATTAAATCAACAACTGACATCTTATCCCTCAGCGAATAAACTACAAGCACCTTGCTCAGCGCCTGATAATTGACTGCGCATAGCGCCAAATAACTCACGTCCCATACCAACGCGACTCGCGTCTAAATCAGGAGTTGCATTCACACGGCTCGCCAGCTCACTGTCGTCAACTAATAACGTTAATTGACCACTGTTCGCATCAAGACGGATCATGTCCCCTTCAACCACTTTAGCTAGTAATGAACCATCAATTGCTTCAGGAGTTAAATGGATAGCAGCAGGTACATTGCCTGACGCGCCAGACATACGTCCATCGGTGACTAAGGCGACTTTATAGCCTTGGCCTTGTAATACTGATAATGGTGGCGTCAATTTATGTAATTCAGGCATGCCAATCGCACGCGGCCCTTGGAAACGAACGACAACAACACAGTCTTTATTCAATTCACCTGCTTTAAAGGCTTTATCTAAATCATGTTGAGATTCAAAAATTATCGCAGGGGCTTCAACGACCATTTGCTCAGGTGTTAATGAAGAGGTTTTAATAACACCACGACCTAAGTTTCCTGCCATTAGTTGCAGGCCACCATTCGTTTGAAATGGCTTATCAATGCTGGTTAATACTGTTTCATCGCCGCTTTTCTCTGGCGCTTCCACCCAATCTAATTTACCGTCAACCATCACTGGCATTAGGGTGTAACGTTCTAAACCTTCACCAACAATCGTCTTAACATCATTGTGGAGATAACCACCGCGAAGTAGTTCACGAGTTAAAATGGCCATGCCGCCAGCTTGTTGGAAGTGGTTTACATCAGCTTGACCATTAGGGTAAATGCGCGTTAGCAATGGCACAGCCGTTGATAGCTCCGCCATATCAGACCAATCAATAATAATACCAGCAGCACGGGCAACCGCGACTAAGTGCATGGTTAAGTTAGTAGAGCCACCAGTCGCGAGTAAACCAACGATGCCGTTTATCATTGATTTTTCATCAACGATTTCACCAATAGGTAGGTATGAACCGCCCTGCTCGGTAATGCGGCTCACTTGTTTGCCAGCAAAATCGGTTAACGCAACACGTAATCCACCGTTTGGCGGTACAAATGAAGAGCCTGGTAATTGCAGACCCATCATTTCGATCACTAACTGATTTGAATTGGCAGTGCCATAGAAAGTACAAGTGCCCGCTGAGTGATACGAACCCATTTCAGCTTCTAGTAATTCAGACTCATCAGCTTCACCTTTTGCATAGGCTTGGCGAACCGCTGCTTTTTGTTTATTTGGAATACCTGATGGCATCGGGCCAGCAGGCACAAATACTGTTGGTAAATGGCCGAAACTCAATGAACCGAGTAATAATCCTGGGACAATTTTGTCACAGATACCTAACATTAATGCGCCATCAAACATGTTGTGAGATAAACCCACAGCAGTAGTCATCGCAATAACATCACGGCTTAACAGGCTAAGCTCCATACCAGGTTGACCTTGTGTCACACCATCACACATCGCAGGTACACCAGATACAAATTGCGCTACAGAGCCTTCCTTTGCAATCGCGGCTTTCAGCTGATTAGGATAAGTTTCGTATGGCTGATGGGCAGATAACATATCGTTATACGATGACACTATTCCGATGTTCGCTTTGGTTAGTGATTTAAGATCGTCTTTAACGTCTTTGCCGCAAGCCGCTACACCGTGAGCTAAATTGCCACACGATAGCGCGCCGCGCATTGGGCCTTTGCTGCGTCCAGCACCTATTTTGTCAAGGTATGCCTGACGAGTTGCTTTACTGCGTTCAATAATACGCTGGGTAACACGTGATATAACCGGATTCATACTTTGCTCTCTACTCATTGCTTACTAATAGCAATGATTACTGACTAATTAATACGTCTAGCGCATTGTGTTGTTTAATAACCGCTGCAATCGGCATTTGTTTTACATCATCAAGCACACGTGCTTGTTCAAAAACATTGACTTTACCACTACCACTTAGTGGTAAATAAACCTGCTTAGCCGCTAAGAGTTCGTTTAAGGTTAAACTGATACGTTCAAATGGTGCTGTTGTGGGTTGCGTTGCAATCAGGCGTTGCTGATTATCACTTGCCATCGCCGCATCGACTTGTTCACTACACGGGAAAATTGAAGCCGTGTGGCCGTCTTCACCCATACCTAGAATTAGCGCATCAATAACTTTAATATCAGCAATTCTTGTGGCGGCATTCTCTGCACCATCAAAAGCGCTTTGTTCTTGCCCTACCAAACCAATAAAGGTCGCAGCGCTAGCTTTATTTTTTAACAGATGTGTGTTGACTAATAATTCATTACTGCTTTCATGCTTATCATCAACCCAGCGATCATCTACCAAACTAATCACAACCTTTGACCACTCTAATTCAACATGACTTAGCTGCTGAAATAATGCGATAGGAGAGCGACCACCTGACACAAACAACGTTGCTTGACCACGATCTTTGATTGCAGCCGTTAACTTCGCACTAATGTCATTGACTAAAAAGCTAGTAATTTCGGCGCTGTTATTAAATTCTGTAATATTCATTTTATTCGTCCCACGCTCGCCCATCACGGGCAGTTAGCCCAATCGAAGCAACGGGACCACTTGTTCCCGCTGGATATGTCGTTAAAGGTTGGCCTGTTGATTCCCATGCTGACAAAATACCATCACACCATTTCCATGACGCTTCAACTTCATCTCGACGAACAAAGAGTGCTTGATTACCTTGGATTACTTCTAGCAGTAGGCGCTCGTAAGCATCGGCAATACGTTGCCCTTCAAAGGCTTGTGAAAAACTTAAATCAAGCTTGGTAGTTTGTAAGCGCTGAGATTCAACTAAACCAGGCACTTTATTGAGCATCTGAATTTCAACCCCTTCAGACGGCTGCAAACGGATTGTTAGTTTATTGGGTGGTAAGTCTTTATAGTAATCACTAAAAAGGTTATGTGTTGGGTTTTTAAAATAAACAACAATCTCTGATTCTTTGCTTGCCATACGCTTACCCGTTCTTAAATAGAACGGAACACCCGCCCAGCGCCAATTGTCAATTTCAGCTTTAATAGCCACGAAAGATTCAGTGCTACTTTGGGTATTAGCGCCTTCTTCTTCTAAATAACCCGGTACTTCTTTACCGTGAAGAAAGCCTTTGGCGTATTGACCACGAACGGTATTATCAAACACATTATTTACATTAATTGGGCGCAACGCTTTAAGCACTTTGACCTTTTCATCACGAATATTATCGGCGTCAAGGCTCAGCGGTGGATCCATTGCCACCAATGTTAAAATTTGAATTAAGTGGTTTTGCAGCATATCGCGCATTTGACCCGCTTGATCAAAGTACCCCCAACGCCCTTCAATACCTACTTCTTCAGCTACGCTAATCTGCACATGGTCAATAGTGCTGTTGTCCCATTTAGATGAGAAAAGTGAATTAGCAAAACGTAAATCAAGTAAATTAAGAACTGTTTCTTTGCCCAAATAATGATCGATACGATAGGTTTGAGATTCTGAGAAGTATTGCGCAACTAAATCATTAACTTCATTTGACGACAATAAGTCGTGACCAATTGGCTTTTCTAATACGACGCGTGAGTTTTGGTGATTCAAACCAGCCGCTGATAAGCCTTCACAAATGTTGCCATAAATTGATGCTGGCACAGCAAAGTAATTAATTAGCGCATTAGTGCTGTCATCAACTAACTCACTTAGTTGGATATAGCTTTTTGGATCTAATAAATCTAACTTTAAGTAACTTATTTTACTAATAAAACGCTCTACAACAGCTTCGTCTAGGGTTTCATTTATAAATTCAGATAAGCATTCTTTTACATTATCGATATAAGCCTGAGGCTCGAAGTCATTACGAGCAACACCAATTATTCTACTTTGCG
Source organism: uncultured Gammaproteobacteria bacterium (assembly GCA_913060565.1). Classification (GTDB taxonomy): domain Bacteria; phylum Pseudomonadota; class Gammaproteobacteria; order Enterobacterales; family Psychrobiaceae; genus Psychrobium. The sequence goes on from CAJXRU010000061.1 coordinate 23,630, forward strand.
GTGCCAGTAAGTTAGCTTTTTCTAATTGATATAATGAAGGAAGAAGTTTGCGACGTGTTAGATCACCCTGACAACCGAATAAAACGATATCAGATGCGTGAAGTGTATTCTCTTTACTCATGGTAGGAGCCCTTGAAAACTCTTAAAAACTTAATTCAAACAACAAAGTATCAAGACTTGGTTGCCAGTGGTGTTTAGTCAAATTGACCTTACTACCCTTTAACTCGACACCTTCTTCCCGCAACAAACTCATTTGTAAACGAAAACTAGGTTCACTCGCTGGAATAGAGATCCTACCTTGACTATTGACGACGCGATGCCAAGGTATTGAATCATCTCTATTCGCTTTAAGCGCCTTACTCACCATACGTGCACCTCTTGGCAAACCAGCTAAATCAGCTATTTGTCCATAACTTGCAACGCATGATGGTGGGATCAAAGACACAACAGATAGTATTTTTTGATATGATTTGTTCATGCAACGATCATATCCTACTTACCGTCATTAATCCCCATAAACGTCAACTTAGGCAGCTGACTCGTTAGCAACTGATGGCGCGTTATATAAAGCAACGGCATTATCTAGCATACGGTTACTAAAGCCCCATTCATTGTCATACCATGACATCACTTTAACTAAGCGACCTGATACGCGAGTTTGCGTTGCGTCAAATACTGAACTTAGTGGGTTATGATTGAAATCAATTGACACTAATGGTAACTCGTTTACACCAAGAACACCTTTAAGCGCAGAAGTTTGTGCAGCGTCACTTACTAATTGGTTAATCTCTTCAATCGTTGTATCGCGCTTGGCAATAAATGATAAGTCAACTAATGAAACATTCGATGTTGGCACACGAACGGCCATGCCATCAAACTTGCCTTTGAGCTCTGGAACCACTAAGCCAACGG